>JAXHTF010000396.1 GCA_034211275.1 Acidobacteriota bacterium | reverse complement strand
TTCGAAGCGTTTTTCGATGGTGGGCTGGCCTTTGTGGGCCTTGAGTACGTCGGCAGGGCTAAGCGTTTTGTCGTTGGTGAGCAGCGGGTACATTCCGTCGCTTTTTCGGTCGTAGTCGATGGCATCCTGATCCAGGTTCCACTCCAAGTCGTAACGCCGGTGCGTGACCTTGCGGTAAGGGGTATCAGGTCCCGGACGCCCCTTGCGCATCTGATGGAAGGTGTGGACTTCCCTTCTGATCCGCCGGACCTGCAGGTAGCGCTTCACCCGGCGGCGATCGAGAATTTGCTCCACTTTTTTATCGATCTCGCCGGCCTTGCGAAGCCTGGTTCGGGGTTTGCGGAGGCGCTCTCTGAGGTCGCCCAACTCCTCCGTGGCCTTGGGTAATATTTTAGCCATGTGAAACGGGCCGCCATAAGGCCTTTTGGTGAAGGCATTAGTGATCCATAAATACTAGTGAATTACCTAGACAAAGAAAGCATGCCGTGATATTGATTGGTGTATGACAAACACCAGTCAAGAAGAGAAGCTGAAGCTGATTCTGACGCAGGAGGAGGCCGAAGAGGTCTTCAGCCAAGGCAGGGAACTCGTCGTTTTCTATCTCCTCGAGCTCTCCAAACGCAATGACGAGCTGGAGCGGCGGATCGCGGAGCTGGAGCGGCGATCTTCGGGGAGGCCTTCCTCCACGCCCTCGGGGATGATCCCACCGTACGAGAAGGCAAAGAGCCGAAAGCGCGGCAAGAAGCCCGGACGAAAGCCCGGCCATGCCGGATCGCGCAGGGCGAGGCCGCCGAAGGTGGACCGTACCGAGGAGCACCGTCTGGAGCAGTGTCCGCATTGCCAGAACCCGGTGGACGCGAAGAAGCCGGCGCGGAAGCGCAGGCGCATCATAGAGGACTTGCAGGAAAGCGAGACCGAGGCTGTCGAGCACTTGATCCACGGGTGCTGGTGCCCGGTGTGCAAGAAGATCGTGGAGCCTCAAATCATCGATGCCTTGCCGAAGTCTACGGTGGGACACCGGGCGGTGGCCTTGACGGCCTGGCTGCACTACGGCGTCGGGATCACGCTCTCCCAGATCCTGGAGGTCCTGAACCACCACTTCCACTTCCAGGTGTCGGCGGGCGGCCTGGTGCAGATGTGGTATCGCATCCAGGCGATCTTCCACGCCTGGTACGAGCAGATCGAGGCCGAGGCCAGGGAGGCGTCCTACCTGCACGCCGACGAGAGCGGGTGGCGCGTCAACGGCAGCACCGACTGGCTCTGGTGCTTCACCAATGAAGACCTGACCTACTACATGCGAGAAGCTCGCCGGGATCCCCTCGGCGAAGGTGGCGCAGAGCTCGGTCGCATCCGCGTCCGGCGCGTCCTCCGCCGCGGAGAGGACCTCGTAGATGAGCGAGAGGTAGGGCTCCGTGCCGGTGTGGACGATCTCGACATCATCGAAGGGGATCTCGTGCGCGAAACAGTAGCGCAGGGCGTGACGCACCTCGTTCACCTCGCCCAGG
>JAXHTF010000395.1 GCA_034211275.1 Acidobacteriota bacterium | reverse complement strand
CTGACTTCCGCTCAGGCGCGAGCGGCGGCCCAGAGGTCATGGTCGTCGGCGTCCGTGACGTCCACCCGGTAGCGCCGCCCCTCCTCCAGCGGGTACGGCGCGTCGACGTAGACCAGGCCGTCGATCTCGGGGGCGTCGGCGTAGCTGCGAGCCACCGCACCACCGTCGACACCGGCTTCGTCCACCAGCACCTCCAGCGTGCGGCCCACCTTCTGTTGCAGCCGCCGCGCACTGATCCGGGCCTGGGTCTCCATGAACCGCTCCAGCCGCTCCGCCTTCAGGGCCTCGGGCACTTCACCGTCCAGGGCATTGGCCGCGGCGCCCTCCACCGGCGAGTAGGTGAAGCAGCCGACGCGGTCGAGCTCCGCCGCCTCCAGGAACTCGAGCAGCTGTTCGAAATCCGCCTCGGTCTCACCGGGGAAGCCGACGATGAACGTGCTGCGTATGGCGAGATCCGGGCAGTCGCGGCGCCAGCGCTGCACCCGTTCCAGGGTCTTCTCGCTGGCCGCCGGCCGGCGCATGCGCTTGAGCACCTCGGGGCTGGCGTGCTGGAAGGGAATGTCCAGATAGGGGAGGACACGGCCCTCATTCATCAGAGGGATGAGCTCGTCCACGTGGGGATACGGATAGACGTAGTGCAGCCGCACCCAGACGCCGAGCGTGCCGAGGGCCTCGCAGAGCTCGGTCATCCGGGTCCTGACCGGGCGGCCGTTCCAGAAGCTGGTCCGGTATCTGGTGTCGACCCCGTAGGCGCTGGTGTCCTGGGAGATCACGAGCAGCTCCTGGACCCCGGCCTGGACAAGGCGCTCGGCCTCGGCCAGCACGTCGCCGGCCGGCCGGCTGACAAGATCGCCGCGCATGGACGGGATAATGCAGAAGCTGCAGCGGTGGTTGCAGCCCTCCGAGATCTTCAGATAGGCGTAGTGGCGGGGTGTGAGCTTGATGCCCTGCGGCGGGACCAGGTCCGTGAACGGATCGTGCGCCCGCGTCATGGGGGCATGCTCATGGACCGCGCCGACCACCGCCTCGTACTGCTGGGGGCCGGTGACCGCCAGCACCCTGGGGTGGGCCTGCTGGATGGCCTCGGATTCGACGCCCAGGCAACCAGTGACGATGACGCGGCCATTGGCCTCGACGGCCTCGCCGATGGCTTCCAGCGACTCCGCCTTGGCCTCGTCGATGAAGCCGCAGGTGTTCACCACGACCACGTCGGCATCCTCATAGGTGGGGACCACCTGGTAGCCGTCGGTTCGCAGCTGGGTCAGTATGCGCTCGGAATCCACCAGGGCCTTGGGGCAGCCCAGGCTCACGAAGCCCACCTTGGGCGCGGCTGTGCTCATAGCTTGCTCGGAACCGTGGTTGCGCGGGGACGCGGGATTATAGCAACTCCTCCGGCCGCGCAGGCGTGCCGGGCCGACGGCCGGCGCCTCACAGCGCGAGCGCCACATGTCAGTTCTGACAGGTATACCGCCCGCTCGACCCACCTAGAATGAACGAGCATCCACAGTA
>JAXHTF010000394.1 GCA_034211275.1 Acidobacteriota bacterium | reverse complement strand
CGGCCGAGGTCGACATCGGCTGCGCCAAGGAGGGCGGCCAACTCAAGATCGGCGCCGGCGCCGACTGGCTGGAGATCCTGGGCTGCGGCATGGTGCACCCGAAGGTGCTGGAGAACTGCGGCATCGACCCCAACGTCTACCAGGGCTACGCCTTCGGCCTGGGGATCGAACGCGCGGCGATGCTGAAGTACGGCATCCCCGACCTGCGCACCTTCTACGACATGCCTGCTCTACACCTCCGGCACCACCGGCCGCCCCAAGGGGGTGAAGATTCCCCACCGGATGGTGGTGGCCAACGGCTTCAACACCGTCTGCGGCTGGCAGCTGACGGCGGACGACGTCAGTCCCATCTTCACGCCCATGTACCACGCCGGGGGCCTGATGGCTTTCCTGGTGCCTCTCTTCGTCATCGGCGGCACCATCGTGCTGCATCGGGACTTCGACGCCGGCGCCATCTGGCGCTCCATCGAGGCGGAGGGCTGCACCGTCGTGCTGGGCGTGCCCACCATCTGGAAGATGCTCCTGGAGGCACCGGAGATGGAGCAGGTGGACCTGGGTAGCATCCGCTGGCTGATCAGCGGCGGCGCTCCCTTGCCTCACTACCTCATCGAGGCCTACCAGCAGAAGGGCATCGTATTCAAACAGGGCTTCGGCATGACCGAAGTGGGGGTCAATTGCTTCGCCATGACCGTCGAGGACTCAGCGCGCAAGAAGGGCTCCATCGGCAAGCCCATGATGTACACCCAGGTGCGGTTGGTAGACGACGAGGGCGAGGACGTGGCGCCGGGCATCGTCGGTGAGATGCTCTTCCGCGGGCCCCACGTCTGCCAAGGCTATTGGAACAACCCCCAGGCCACCGCCGCCGCCCTCGACGAGGACGGCTGGTTCCACAGCGGCGACCTGGCGCGGCGGGACGACGAGGGCTATTTCTACATCGCCGGTCGGGAGAAGGACATGATCATCTCCGGCGGCGTCAACGTCTACCCGGCGGAGATCGAGGCGGCGCTGCTGCTCTTCCCAGGGGTGGAGGACGCGGCGGTGGTGGGGGTCACGGACGATCATTGGGGGGAGAAGAGCGTCGCCTTCGTGGTGGCGCGGGAAGGGGAGGAGCTGAGCGTCGAGGCCCTCGGCGAGCATCTGCTGGAGCGGCTGGCGCGCTACAAAGTTCCGAAGGAATACCGCTTCGTCGAAGCCCTGCCCCGCACCGCCTACGGCAAGGTGGTGAAGGGAGAGCTACGGCAGACATATGAGGCGGAGCAGGCCGCCGGCGAGGCAGGCTGAAGCCCGTGACTTCCCCAAGCCCGGGGGCCATCGAGCCCACCCGTAGCGGTCATCTGCCCCAGGGCGAGCACCAGATCTTCTGGGAGCTCCACAGTGGCGGCGAGGCACCCAGGGATACGGTCTGCCTGCTCAACGGTCTGGCCATGCACACCCGCGCTTGGTACGGATTCTTGCCGCGGCTCACCGACCGCTACGATGTGCTGCTCTACGATTATCTGGGTCAAGGGCAGAGCTCCTG
>JAXHTF010000393.1 GCA_034211275.1 Acidobacteriota bacterium | reverse complement strand
TGTGCCGAGCACGAGATCAGCCAGGCGCAGGACTATCTCTGGCGTGAGCAGTTCCTCGCCAACGCCGCGTTCGAGCCGGCCGGCGCCCCGCAACGCCAGTTAGCGTCCACGGAGGTGGTGGAAATTCGCTGAGCGAGGCGGCGTGCCGGAGCGACCTTCGACGAGTCTGGCGCAGGCCGCCGCCGGGTGCTGCGCGAGGTGGCCATCGGGCCGAGCGGCTATGGGTGGAGTTGGCAGGCTTCACACCAGAGCGACGGAGACCCCGATGACCGAGGAGAGAATGGCATTGGTCGAGCTGCTGCAGAAGGCCGACGAAGGCGACTTCCTGCGTGCCGTCGCCGAGGCGGTGCTGCAGCTCCTAATGGAGGCCGACGTCGACGGCGTGATCGGCGCTGGCCGCCACGAGCGCTCCCCCGAGCGGCTCAACTACCGCAACGGTCATCGTCCCCGCAGCCTCGACACACGCCTCGGCCCGCTCCAGCTCAAGATCCCAAAGCTGCGGCAGGGCTCGTACTTCCCGCCCTTCCTCGAGCCCAGAAAGACCAGCGAACGGGCCCTGGTCGCGGTGATCCAGGAGGCCTGGATCGGCGGCGTCTCGACCCGGCGCGTCGACGACCTGGTCCAGGCGATGGGCCTTGCTGGCATCTCCAAGTCCCAAGTCTCCAAGCTGTGCAAGGACATCGACGAGCGGGTCGGCGCCTTCCTCGACCGCCCGCTGGAAGGCGAATGGCCCTACCTCTGGCTCGATGCGACGTATCTCCGGCAGCGGGAGGGCGGCCGGATCGTGACCGTGGCGGTGATAATCGCCGTGGCGGTCAACACTGACGGCCGGCGCGAGATCGTCGGCTTGCACGTCGGACCCTCGGAAGCCGAGACCTTCTGGTCGACCTTCCTCAAAAAGCTCGTCAAGCGCGGGCTGAAAGGTGTCCGGCTGGTCGTCTCCGACGCCCATGAGGGCCTGAAGCACGCCATCGGCCGGGTCCTGGGCAGCACGTGGCAGAGGTGCCGTGTCCATTGGATGCGCAACGCCCTGGCCCACGTGCCGAAAAGCCAGCACACCGTGGTCGCGGCCGCACTCCGCCAGCCATTCCTGCAACCCGATGCCGAGGCCGCGAGCCAGGCCTGGCGCCAGGTCGCCGATCAGCTCCGCCCCCGCTGGCCCAAGCTCGCTGACCTGATGGACGACAGTGAGCACGACGTGCTCGCCTACATGACCTTCCCCACCCAGCACCGCACCAAGCTCCACAGCACGAACCCGCTTGAGCGCCTCAACAAGGAGGTCAAACGCCGCGCCGATGTGGTCGGCATCTTCCCCAACGAACCCTCGATCATCCGCCTGATCGGCGCGGTCCTGCTGGAGCAGAATGACGAGTGGCAGCTGATGCACCGCTACATGCAGGTCGAGGCGATGGCCGAGATCGAGCGCCCCGCCACCGACCCAGACCAACTCCAACTTCCACCCAAGGCCGCTTGATCCGTGGCCACCTCAGACCCGCTCCCAAATTCCACCATCTTGACGGACGT
>JAXHTF010000392.1 GCA_034211275.1 Acidobacteriota bacterium | reverse complement strand
ACCGCGTTCAAGAACAAGGGCGTCCAGCCCCTGCTCGACGCCATCATCGACTACCTGCCGTCGCCGGTGGAGATTCCGCCCATCGAGGGTGTCGACCCCGATACCGAAGCTCCGGCGACCCGCGAGTCCGCTGACAAGCAGCCCTTCTCGGCGCTGGTCTTCAAGATCATGACCGACCCCTTCGTCGGTCAGCTGGCCTACTTCCGGGTCTACTCCGGCCACGTAGAGGCGGGCAGCTACGTCTACAACCCGGCCAAGCGCAAGAAGGAGCGCATCGGTCGTCTGCTCAAGATGCACGCCAACAAGCGTGAGGAGATCAAAGAGGTCTGGGCCGGTGATATCGCCGCTGCCGTCGGCCTCAAGGGCGTGACCACCGGTGACACCATTTGCGAGCAGGACTCGCCCATCATTCTCGAGTCCATGAGCTTTCCGGAGCCGGTGATCTCGGTGTCCATCGAGCCCAAGACCAAGTCCGATCAGGAGAAACTGGCCACCGCCATGGCCAAGCTGATGCAGGAGGATCCCACCTTCCGCGTCCACACCGATCCGGATACCGCCCAGACCCTGATTTCCGGCATGGGCGAGCTGCACCTCGAGATCATCACCGATCGCCTGGTGCGCGAATTCAACGTCGGCGCCAACATCGGCCGGCCGCAGGTCGCCTACAAGGAGACCATCACCGCCGAGGCCGACGCCGAAGGTCGCTTCGTCCGGCAGTCCGGCGGTCGCGGTCAGTACGGTCACTGTAAGATCCGCATGCGCCCCACCGACGAAGGCGATCTGGTGTTCAACAATCAGATCAAGGGTGGAGCGATTCCCGGCGAGTTCATCAAGCCCATCGAGCAAGGCATCCGCGAGGCGATGGAGACCGGTACTTTGGCCGGCTTCCCGGTCTCCGGGATCGAGATCGATCTCTACGACGGCAGCTTCCACGAGGTGGACTCCTCGGAAGGCGCCTTCAAGATCGCCGGCTCCATGGCCTTCAAGGAGGCCGCCAAGCGCGCCAAGCCGGTGCTGCTGGAGCCCATCATGGAGGTCGAGGTGGTGACCCCCGAGGATTACATGGGTGACGTCATCGGCGACATCACCTCGCGGCGGGGCCGGGTGCAGCATATGGAGGGACGGGCCAACGCTCAGGTCATCCGCTGCATGGTGCCGCTGTCGGAAATGTTCGGCTATGCCACCGATCTGCGTTCCCAGACCCAGGGGCGCGCCAATTACACGATGCAGTTCTCTGCGTACGAGCCCGCTCCCAAGAATGTGAGCGAGGAGATCGTCGCGAAGGCTGCCGGCTGAGTTTGTCTTCCAGGTAGAAAGCTTAGGAGTTTCAGGAGGAGTCATGGCGAAGGAAAAGTTCGAGCGGACAAAGCCGCACGTCAACATCGGGACCATCGGTCACGTGGACCATGGGAAGACCACCCTGACTGCGGCCATTACGCGCATTCAGGCGGCCAAGGATATGGCGCAGTTCGCGGCCTTCGACGCCATCGACAAGGCCCCGGAGGAGCGCGAGCGCGGTATCACCATCGCGACGGCGCACGTGGAGT
>JAXHTF010000391.1 GCA_034211275.1 Acidobacteriota bacterium | reverse complement strand
CCTCGCGGACTGCGCGAATATTGAACTCCTCGCCGGAGCCGAAGGACAGCTTGCCCTCCGAAGAGAAGGAAGCGATGCGTCCCAGCACAGCCTCATCAGGCGTCTCCAACTGGACAAGAAGGAACTGCCCATGCATCGGAATGTTCTGGAACTCATTCCGGTACGGCAGAACCAGGTCGGCGTGGAATTCCATGCCTCCTTGCTGGAAGCCCCGGAAGATGCCGACAACCTGCTCCCTGGGGAAGAGTTGGATTTCTGCCATGTTGCTCTCCCTCATCCGTACCGGCGGTGCGCCGGGTCGGCATCTTGAAGCTGAAACGCGTCCAGTGTCCCCGCGTCGCCGCCGAGGCTCGATCGCACCCCTTCGTAGATGAAGTCCTGCAGAATGTCGAAATCGAAATCGACCAGAGCCGCGTTTTCATGTGCCTTCTGCAGGCAACGTGGGTAGTGCGGTACCGGGAAGCCATTGATCGCGTCAGCGAGCATCGAACCGAGGATCGTCTGAGACTCCCCGACTTGCGGCACAAAGATGTCCACCGGCCATACCGGGTCACGGCGGTGTGAGCCGAACTTCACCAGGAACATCTTGCCGCCGACGAACTTGTTGATCTCTCCGCCTTCATCGGCGCGGTCATCGCCTCGCGCGAACTCCGACCAGACGTAAGCCTTCTCCTCCACCTCACGCGGCACCTCCACGTAGGCGGGGTAGTCGGTCTGAAGGACGCCTTCCAGGGCCATGGCGAGGCGGTACCGTGAGAGCACCTTGCTGTGTTTGGCCACGCCAGCGAGATACACCCGGCGGCGGCTATTGCTCCACTGCGCCTCGATGCGATCCTTCATACCCTGGAGCAGCCGCTGGAACAGGTCCTTGGCGAAGACCTTGCTGCGCAACAGACCGTCGCAGACGATCAAGGTGTCGGTGCCGAAGTCCTTCTTGAGGATGGCGAACAGGATCGCCCATTCGACCAACTCCCGGTACACCTGCACCCAGCTTGGGGAAACCGGCTTGCCCTTGTCAGTCGGGCGAATCATGTGGGAGAGCGCCGGCAGGCTGTCTACACCCAGGAAGGCCATCATCTCGCCCAGTGCCGTCCTAGCCGATCCATCCCCAGCGAACTGACGCTCGTTGAGCTTGTGAATCGGGGTCGTAGGCGAGACCGCCTCCAGACAGTACTCGTTGTTGCTGCTGTCCACCACCCGGACCAGCTGGATCAGGAAGGGGTCGAACTGGAGCTGGTTGTTGCCGCCATCGGTGCCGACCAAAGAGATCGAGGTCGTGGCGCGCGGCTGAATGCGGCGAGTGGCGCTCTTCAAAGGGCGGATCTCCTCCCGCAGCGCGTCCAGCACCCCTTGGTCGGTGCCGATGCAGTCCGCGATGGCTTCCTTGAGTTGAACCTGGCTTGCCGGGTCGATCATTGTGCTAACCCGCCGGCCCTGAGGCCACGCGGAACACCTTCATCACCTCGTCGCCCAGGTGGTTGATCACCTTGACGGCGATCCGCCCCGATTTGGGTTTGGTGAAAGGCCGCGAAGTGTCGCTGTGCAGCGTTGCCCAGGCGTCCTCGTTGATCTCTGCTTTCAATGTTG
>JAXHTF010000390.1 GCA_034211275.1 Acidobacteriota bacterium | reverse complement strand
TTCGTCTACCGCACCGACCTCTTCGACCGCAGCACCATCGCCCGCTGGGCCGGCTGGTGGCGCCGGCTCTTGGAGTCGGCGTTGGCGGAGCCAGAGAAGCCCGTGGCGGAGCTCTCGCTCCTCAGCTCCGGCCAGCGCCAGCAGCTGCTTTGGGAGTGGGGGCCGGCGGAGCTGAGCTACCCGGCCCCTTGCCGAGAGACAAAGCTGGCCGTGGATCTGGTGCTGGAGCAGGCGCGGCGGCGGCCGGCCGCACCGGCGGTGGAGCAGGACGGGGCGGTCTTGACCTACGGCGAGCTGGCGGCGCGCTCGGAGGCCCTGGCCCGGCGGTTGGTGGGGCTGGGCGCGGGGACCGAGAGCCTGGTGGGCATCTTCGCCGAGCGCTCGCCGGAAGTGGTGGTGGGGCTGCTGGCGGTGCTGCGAGCGGGGGCGGCGTGGGTGCCGCTGGATCCGGAGCTGCCGGCGGAGCGCTTGCAGCACATGGTGGAGGATACGGGGCTGCAGCGGGTGCTGACCCAGCGCCGGTTGGAGAGCTCCCTGCGCGATGTTCTGGGCCAGAGCGTCGAGCCCCTCTTCCTGGATGACGACCTGCCTGCGGTGGGCGCTGAGGTCGCTCTTCCCCAGCCCCACCCGCAAAGCGCCGCCTACGTCATCTACACCTCTGGCTCGACGGGCCGGCCCAAGGGCGTGGTCATCGCCCACGGAGCCCTGGCCAACCGCCTGGAGTACGCTCGCCGGGAGGACTTCACCGCCGACGACGCCTTCCTGCAGAAGACGACGCTCTCCTTCGACGTCTCGGTGTTAGAGATCTTCGGCCCGTTGGTGGCCGGAGGGCGGACGGTGCTGGCGCGGCCTGGGGGCCAGCGGGATCCGGGGTACCTGCTGGAGCTGATGGCGTCGGCGGGGATCACCCAGGCATCCTTCCCGCCGGGGCTGCTGGAAGCCTTGCTGAGCGAGCCGGCCTTCCAGAGCCTGACCGAGCTGCACACGGTGATCACCGGCGGCGAGACGGTGCCGGCGGATCTGCCGGAGAAGTTCTACGCGCGCTTTGGGGAAGAGCATCGGGCGGACCTGCTCAACCGCTATGGCCCGACGGAGACGAGCATCTCGGTGACCTCCTGGCGCTGCCGTCGGGAGGCGGAGCGAGTGCTGCCCATCGGCCGTCCGACGGCGGCGAGCCGGATGGTCCTCCTCGATCCTCAGGGACGTCCCGTGCCGCCGGGAGCGGTGGGGGAGCTGTGCATCGGGGGTCCGGGGCTGGCCCGGGGTTATCTGGGGCGGCCGTCGCGGACGGCGGAGGTTTTTGTGCCGGACCCGGCTTCGGGGGCTCTCGATTCTGGATGGGGCTCGCGGCTTTACCGCAGCGGTGACCTGGCGCGGTGGCGGCGGGACGGAGCGCTGGAGTTCGTCGGCCGGCGGGACCGGCAGGTGAAGGTGCGGGGCTATCGGGTGGAGCTGGGGGAGATCGAGGCGGCGCTGCGGCGGGTGCCGGGGGTGGCGGAGGCAGCGGTGGTCGACGTGGCGGAAGGCGCCACCCGGCGGCTGGCGGGGTATTGGGTGGCGTCGCCGGGGAGCGATCTGTCGGAGGACGCCCTGCGCCGGGC
>JAXHTF010000389.1 GCA_034211275.1 Acidobacteriota bacterium | reverse complement strand
CAGATCGAAGACCCCATGGGCGGCGGGGAGGATCAGCCGCACCAGGGTGAGCTCCGCCACCAGCCGGATGGCGGTGCGCCCCAGCTGGCTGCCGTAGGCGGCGAGGGACGATCTCAGGAAGCGCTGCTCCGTGGTCCCGCGGGGGCTGGCCTCGGCAGCGCTCACCCGTCTTCCCCAGGCTCGAGCTCCCAATGCTCGAGAACCGCCCGGTACCAGGCGCGCTTGAACACCGCCACCTTGGGCAGCACCGAGAGATGACGCCGCAGCCGGGGATGGCGGTGGAAGATGGCGGCGGCGGTGGTCCAGCTCTTGAGCGGCGCCGCCAGCGCTAGCCGCCGGCGGCTCTTCCAGGTGGGGCCCTGACCGAAGAGGCCCGGGTGGCGGCGGCAGAAGGCGCGGAAATGGCGGCCGTACCAGGTGGCGTGGCGTACCAGGTCGGCGCGGTTGCGGCGTACCGCTCCGTGCTCCACCACCGCCCGGGGCTCGAAAGCGGTGGCGAGGCCAGCGGTGCGAGCCCGCAGCACCCAATCGACGTCCTCGCTGGTGGCCAGCTCTTCATCGAAGCCCCCCACCCGCTCCCAGGCGTCCCGGGTGGCGGCCAGGTTGAGGCTCCCCAGGGCGCCCTGGCTCTGGTGCTCCGCCGGCCGGTCTTCGAGCAGCTCGTGGAAGGAGGCGATGTTGTCCGCCAGCGCCCAGGGGTTGCCGTCGTCTTCGAAGGTCACCGCCCCGCCGGCCACCGGGGAGGCGTTGAGAGCTCGGCAGAGACTTTCCCGCCAGCCGGCTCGAGGCGCGCAGTCGGCGTCGGTGAAGAGCAGCCTTTCCCCTTGCGCCTCCGCCACCCCCCGATTGCGCCCCGCCGCCGGGTTGACGGCCTCGGCGGTCTCGACGAAGCGAATGGATCCGTCCCGCGGCACCAGCCCCGGCGCGTCCCGCCCCACCACCAACACCTCCACCCCCGGTCCGGGAGCCCCGTCCGCCGCCAGCGCCGCCAGGGTGCGGTCCACCAGCGGGCTGTCGAGGTTGGGGATGATGACGCTGGTGGTGATGGAGGTCACGGTGGAGCCTTCCCGCGGCCGGGAGCTGGCCACAGGCGAACGAGCCGTCGCAAGCCGCCGGCGAGCGGCGGGAGTTGGGCAACCGGGAGACTCTACGGGATCCCCCGGAGGTGGGCAAGGTGTGAGCCCGAGGAGTGTCGGGCCTTGACGTCTTTATTAGGCGGCACCAGCGGCCTGGTGTCGGAAGGGGGGCCGCAGCCATGTCCCCGAGCCGACGCTGTGGACCAGCAAGCCGAGCGCGGCGACTCCGGTTGACACTCGTCGGAGCCGCCTCCTATACTCCGAAGTTCCGGGTTCTCACAGACTTAAGCAGAATCCGACGCCCTTTGCAGCAGCGAGGGCCCAACAGGCGACTGCCTGTATCCCAAATCGCAAGGAGGATCGTAGGTCCATGCCATCTACCAAAGAAACTGATCAGCCGGTCGAGGAGACTGCTTCCGAGCAGGCTGCCGACACCGCCGAGGAGACCGCGGAGGCGAAGCCCGAAGCCGCGGAGGCGGAGGCTGAAAACAACGCGGCAGAGAACACCGCGGAGGCGAGCGAGAGCGCTCCCGAGGCGGAA
>JAXHTF010000388.1 GCA_034211275.1 Acidobacteriota bacterium | reverse complement strand
GCCACCCTTGCCCAAGCCGTCACCGTCGTAGCCGAACTCCATGCGCACCTGGTGTTTTCCCGCCGGAATCTCTTCGATTGCTGCAGTGACAGGAAGAGGTCACCCCCGAGGCCGCCCGCGGTGAGCTCCAGCAGGACGGCGACCAAGTCACCGGCACCTTCCTCACCGCTACCGGCGACTACCGTTTCCTCGAGGGCCGCTACGAGCAAGGCCGGCTGCGCCTGTCCACCTTCGACGGCGCTCACGCCTTCCTCTTCGACGCCCGCGCCCAGGAGGACGGCACGCTGCAGGGCGACTTCTGGTCCCGGGATTCCTACCATGCCACCTGGACCGCCCGCCCCGCCGAGGAGGACGAGGTCCTGCTGCCGGACGCCTGGACGCAGGTGGGCCTGGGCAGCGACGGCAGCTTCGACTTCGCCTTCCCCAACCTGGACGGCGAGGAGGTTTCCATCCACGACCCGCGCTTCGACGGCAAGGTGGTGGTGGTCAACATCTTCGGCTCCTGGTGCCCCAACTGCAACGACGAGGCACCGTTGCTGGCGAAGTGGCATGAGAGGTACCGTGACCAGGGCTTCGAGATCATCGGGCTGGCCTACGAGCTCACCGGCGATGAGGAGCGGGACGCGCGCCAGGTGCGCCGCTTCGCCGATCGCTACAACCTCGAATACCCGCTGCTGCTGGCTGGCATCAGCGACAAGAGCGAGGCCTCCAAGACCCTGCCGGCCCTGAGCTCCATCCTCGCCTTCCCCACCACCGTCATCCTCGACCGCAGCGGCACCGTCCGCTCCATCCACAGCGGGTTCTCCGGCCCCGGCACCGGCGAGCACTACGAGCGCCTGGTGGAGAAGATGGAGGGGCTCATCGAGGAGCTGCTGGAGGAGCCGGCACCGGAAGAAGACAGCGCGGATGCAACGAACGGGGCAGCGGCCTCGTAGGATGGATTGGGAGCCGAGGTCCCGAGACCCGGCGTCACAGGTTGAGATTGGGAGCGAGGAAATATGACCGAATTCGACGATCAAGAGCTGGACCAGCCGACGACGCCGGCGCCCCCGGCACAGGACGAGGGCACTCCGTCCCGGTGGCCTCGGGTGCTGCTGGCGGTGGTCGTCGCCCTGGCCCTCATCGCCGCGGCCTATTTCTTCCTGGTGCTGCGCAACGACGACGAGCCGGAAGCGCCGCCGGAGCCGCCACCGCTGGCCTCGGAAGCCCCACCGCCCCCGCCACCGCCACCGGCGGAGGAACCGGAGAGCGACCTCGACCTGCCGCCCCTGGACGACAGCGACTCGCTGGTGCGGACCTTGGCCGGGCAGCTCTCGGAGAACCCTCAATTGGCCCGCTGGCTGGGAGTGGAGAGCTTGATTCGGCGCTTCACCGCCGCCGTGGACAATATCGCCGAAGGCACCAACCCCAGCTCCCACCTGGGCTTCCTGCGACCTGATGAACCCTTCGTCGTCCGCGAGAAAGACGGCCTGCCGCACATCGACCCCGCCAGCTACCGGCGCTACGACCGGCTGACGGAGGTCTTCGTATCGCTGGACAGCGAGCAGGCGGCGGAGCTCTACGGACAATTCAAGCCGCTGATTCAGCAGGTCGCAGGAAGCCCAGGTGGGAGCTGGGGTTGGTGCCTTCGGCGATATTGTCCACGGCGGCGGTGAAGCGCCGAATCAAGCT
>JAXHTF010000387.1 GCA_034211275.1 Acidobacteriota bacterium | reverse complement strand
GAGATGTCGGTGGTCACCGAGCAGGGGCCGCGCCCGGTGCGTCTTGCCTTCCCCGAGCCCGTCGCCACGCCCGACGAAGCTCGCCAGGCGCTGATCGCGCGGGTGGCCGACGCCCGCTCGCGGGTCTGAGAGCCTGTGAGAAAAGTCTCGTCCGGCTGCGGGCACCCTCGCCACGAACGCCCATTTCCTCATAGGCTCTGAGCCGGTCCCGAGCTGTCATGACCGCCTGGATCCTGATCGCCCTGGTCGTCGTCTCCGGCGGGCTCGTACTCGTCAGGATGTGGCTCGGCCATCGGCGACGCCAGCAACTCCTCGCGCGCCCGTTCCCAGAGGAGTGGCAGAGTATTCTCGAGAGGAACGTGCCGCTGGTGGCTCGACTTTCCGCGGAGAAGCGGCAGCGCCTCGAGGGGCTGATCCTGGCGTTCTTGGTGGACGTTCCGATCGAGGGCGGCGGCGGCCTGGAGATCGATGACGAGATCCGCGTGACCGTCGCCGGCCAAGCCTGTGTCCTGGTTTTGGGCAACGGTCACAGTTTTCCCAACCTCCGCTCCGTGGTGGTGTATCCCGAGGCCTACCGGGCGGTGAATCGTGACGTGGGCGGCGACTTGGTGGTGAGCGAGCATCACCGGTTGGGAGAGTCATGGAACCACGGCTACGTGGTGCTCGCCTGGGACGCCGTGCGCCGGGGCGCCACGAACCTCTCCGACGGCCACAACGTCGTGCTGCACGAATTTGCCCACCAATTCGACCAGCTCGACGGCGATTCCGACGGCATCCCGGTGGCCACGGGTCACCTGCGCTATGGCCATTGGGCCAGAGTGGTGGAGCGGGACTTCGAGCACCTGGTGACGAGGGTAGAGCGCAATCAACCCACGGCCCTCGACCCCTACGGCGCCGAGAATCCGGCCGAATTCTTCGCCGTAGCTACCGAGGCTTTCTTCGAGCGCCCGAAAAAGCTGCGTCGGCACTACCCGGACCTTTACGCCCTGCTCGAAGATCTGTATCAGCTCGATCCCACGGCCTGGCATTGAGTCGCCCCGGGCTCGAGCCGCTCGATCGCCCGTCGATATTTGGCAGGGAAGTAGATCGGCATGATGGATCGCCCGGCCCAGTGGTCAGCAGGACCCGCAAACCCACAGGGCCGGCGGCTGTTGACACGGGCTTGGTTCAAGAGCGGACCAGCAAGATCGAACGACGAGAATTCCCTAAGTCGTTGCTAGTAAGAGATTTACGGAATCCATCTCCCCCTGTTCCACCCACAGAACGTTGAGGAGACTCCCAATCAGGGCATTGCGAGCCGTAGGGTGGGCGCCAGCCCACCGGGGCGCGGGTGGCGTGTGGTGAGCGCCCACGTTCCCGCACCGCGTGGATGCCCGCCTCCGCGGGCATGACGGTGAGTGGGCTGAAGCGAGGTTGCGGGGTCGGTGGCGGTGGTGGTTTCGGGGCCTCCGCCTGGGGATAAAAGCCCCGGGCTCCTCAAAGTCCGCCGGCTCCGCCGGCTTCGGAACCTGTTCTCGGCGTTGGGCGCGCGCCACGGTCGCGGGGCCTGGGCGGTGGAGGTGCTTGAGGGCGGGGTGGGTCCCGCGGTGGATCGTGGGGACGAAGCGGATGAGGCGGATTAGGGGGAGTCGTGGACGAAAACCGGCGCTGCGGCCGGATTCGGGGGCGAAAT
>JAXHTF010000386.1 GCA_034211275.1 Acidobacteriota bacterium | reverse complement strand
GCTAGCCCGGATAATTCATCAGACCACATGACAAGAGGGGCGGTTTCCGGTTAAATCTAAGCATCACAACAAAATAGACTTAGCCGGAAGGGGCCGCCCCTCATGCCAGAGTGTATCCCACAGCTGTCGCTTTCTTTCCACCCCTCTCACCCCGTCGTCGTCTCCTTCGATGCACCGAGAAGCTCTTCGGATGGGGGCGCTCTGCTGCTGCGCGCGGCCGACGAGAAGCTCCGTTGGACCGAGCGGCTGGCCGCTTGCCTGACCGAGTGGCGACGGCCGGATCGGGTGCGGCATGGTCTGATCGAGCAGCTGCGCCAGCGGATTTACCAGATCGCCCTGGGCTACGAGGACGTCAATGACGCTGACCATCTCCGCCGCGACCCAGTTCTCTTGACGGTCTGTGACCGCCAGCCCCACGACGGCGAGGGACTCTCCAGTCAGCCCACCCTTTGCCGATTCGAGAATCAGGTCTCCGCCCGCGACTTGCGACGGCTCTTGAACGCCTTCGAGGACGACTACGTCGCCAGCCTTCCCCCGGACACTCAGGAGCTGATTCTCGACATCGACTCCACCCATGACCCGACCCACGGCCGCCAGCAGCTGGCCTTCTTCCACGGCTACTTCGACGACTCGATCTACCACCCTCTGCTCGTCTTCGATGGCGATACGGGACAGCTGGCTTCGGTCCTGCTGCGCCCTGGGCGCTGTCACTCCAGCCGAGGAGCCGAGGCGCTGCTGCGGCGCCTGATCCGCAAGATTCGCCGGCGCTTGCCGGCAGCCCGCATCCTCGTGCGCGGGGACTCCCACTTCGCCATGCCCCGGATCCTCCGAGAGCTCGAACGCCTCGACCATCGGCTCGGCGGCATCGATTACCTGCTGGGACTGGCCAAGAATCAGCGCTTGGTGCGCTGGTCCGAGCGCTCCCTCCAGCGGGCGCGGCGCGAAGCCGAGCGGACCGGGAAAAGCGCCCGCACCTTCACGGTCCTTCGCTATCGGGCCAACAGCTGGAAGCGACTGCGCAGAGTGATCGTGCGGGCAGAGCACAATCGCTACTGGGGAGCCAATCCTCGGTTTGTCGTCACCAGCCTCCAGGGCTCTGCCCAGCGACTCTACGAGCTGTACTGTCAGCGCGGAGACTGCGAGAATCGGATCAAAGACCTCAAGAACGCCCTGGCCGCCGACCGGCTCTCGTGTCACCGCTTCCAGGCCAACGTCTTTCGACTCTTGCTCCACGCGGCGGCCTATCGACTGCTCTGGACGCTCCGAGACCGTGCAGCTCGGAGCAGCGCGCGTCTGGGGCGCGCCCAATTCGACACTCTGCGCCTGCGGCTGCTCAAGGTCGCAGCCCTCGTCAAGCCTTCCCGGCGCAGGATCTGGATCCGCCTGCCCGAATCCTTTGTCGAAGCCCGACTCTTCGCCGAGCTGGCGACCGGTCTCGACCCACCGCTCCATCCAGTCTGACTCCTGCCAGCTGGGCGCTCTTGATTCCCCACTTCAGCAGGCGAAGTGTGTCTCGAAGGTGCCCTCAGGCCCCTTCCAGCTCTTGCTCTGGCGTGGGCAGCCTTTCGATGGGGCTGCAAAGACCGTCCAACTGGCGATTCGGGGCCGAGGAAGGTCTCCGATCGACCGGCTCACGGCTGGATCAGCGGACTTCCATGAATAATCCGGGCTAG
>JAXHTF010000385.1 GCA_034211275.1 Acidobacteriota bacterium | reverse complement strand
ATCGCACCGGCCCATGGGTGGAGCTGCTGATGCGGTCCGGGAGGTTGTGGAGGGTGTGCTGGGCGCCGTCGGGAGCGATGTAGAGCCAGCGCTGGAGCTGATCCTCGGGGTCGACGGTCCATTGGGCGTTGGGCCAGCGCTGGCGTTCGTTGGAGGCCAGGTGGCTGGGGGGATCGGGAGCGAAGAGCCGGCCGAAGTGGACCTCCCATCCGAGGCCGGCGTTGGCGGCGAGGTTGGTGGTGGAAAAGTGCAGGTCGCGGCCGAGGTTGCCGCAGGTGGTGGGACCGTTGTAGGTGCCGCAGTCGAGGCGGACGGATTCGAAGGTGTTGGAGTTGTGGACGGCCTGGAAGCTGTAGGCGAGGCGGTCGCCGACGGTGTAGGTCTGGCCGAGGGGAATCCGGAGCACCAGGTTGCCGGAGGTCAGGTCGATGGTGTCGATGCCGTCGAGCCCTTGGTAGGGGCGATTGGGCAGGAGGCCCCGATCGATCTCCACCGGCTGGTAGAGGCCGGGGTCCGGGTCGAGGCCGTCGGGGTCGTCATCGGCGTCGTCGTCCCCTCCACCGTCTCCCGGGACGAGAGTGAAGGCGACCTGCGCCGGCAGCGACTCGGCGCCGCCGTGGTCGGCGACGGCGGCGGAGAGGATGTGCTCGCCCTCGGCCAGGTCTTGGCTCGGGCGGCAGACGGCCCCAGACTCATTTACCGTGCAGGGAAGGTCGAAACTCTCACCGTCGAGCGCCAGCGCGAGGCTCTCGGGCCGAACACCGGTGCCGAGGTCGCTCCAGGCGAGCTCGATCTCAGGCCGCAGCTCTTCCAGCTCGGCGCCGTCGGTGGGGCGGAGAATCTCCAGCTCGGGCCCTTCGGTGTCCTCGGGTACAGCTCCAAGGGCCAGGCCGCGCAGCGCCACCGGCTCTCCGAAGCTCACCGAAGGCTCGAAGCGCTCCATCTCCCAGCCGGAAGGTGAGAGGCGCACGGCGCCTGTTTCGCTCACGGCCCAGACGGAACCGGCATAGCCGTCGGCGACCAAGGTGTGGATCCCGGGCTCGTCCTCGCCAGGAAGGCCGAAGGGCTGCGCCGAGGTGAGGACCTCGCCGGTGGCGTCGACTCGGGTGACGGTCACGCCGTCGGTGATCCAGAGAGTCTCTTCCCCGCCGGGAGCGAGGGCCAGGATTCCAGGAGCGGCAAAGCTGCTGGTGGGCGCTCCGGTGTCTTCAAACTCGCCGGGCTTGCCGTCTTCCGCCTCGCCCGATGGATCTTCGACAAATCGTAGAATTTGCTCGTCCGCCGCCACCCACACCCTCTCGGCATCCACCGCCAGGGCCCGCACCTCGGCTCCCTCGTCGAGGGTCAGCTTGCGCACCTCGGCGCCGGTGACCGGGTCGTGAAGAGTGACCGCCTCGGCGGTAGCGATCCACAGGCCGGCCTCGGTGGCGAAGAGGCCTCGGAGGTCCGCTGCGAGGAGAATCTCCTGGAGCGCCTGGCCGGTGGGGGCCAAGGAGCCTACGGACTCGCCGCTGCTGAACCACACCGTGCCGTCTTCGGGATCTATGGCCATCCGAGCGACCCCTCCTTCCCCTGCGTCCGCGGGCACCGAGAGCACCGGCGTGCCGTCGAGACCGAAGGCGGCGAGCTCCTCGCCGGTGTGAACCCAGACGAGCTCTCTCGCAGAATCCCCGGCTACCGCCCGGGCGTCGGCGGTTCCG
>JAXHTF010000384.1 GCA_034211275.1 Acidobacteriota bacterium | reverse complement strand
GTCGATACTTCGGCAGCCATCTTCTACAACGGCTATAGCGGCGCCACCGGTGCCGGCGGCGACGGCGGCGAGCCGGCCAACTCCAGTGCTTGTGAGGCCGCCGAGGGCCAAGCCGGCAAGAGCGGCTTGGTAGCGACGATCCACCAGTTCTAGCAGTCCTCGATCTCCTCCCCATGAAGGCCCGCGCCGAGTTTCGGCGCGGGCCTTCGGCCGTTTGGGGGGCGCCGGCCCGAAGAGATGTAGAAAAACTTCTCATCCCCTGCGATAGCCACCGGCCCCGCCCCACTACCCGAGTGTCCAGACAAACGATCCATCCCGGCCGCGAAGGCGGTCGACGGTCTCAATGTAGGAGGTTTCCATGTGCCGCTTTCAGCTCGGCTTCCGCACTCTGTTTTTGGTCATCGGCATCTCTCTCGGTCTGACTGTTGCTCCAGCGCTGGCAGCGGTGCAGCCGGTCTCGCAAGCGGGCTCTGCCCAACGAGATGACGGGGCGACCACCGTCGAGGGCAATCCCGTGCAGATGCTTCGCTGTCCTTATTGCGATCTGCGGGGGGCGGACCTGTCCGGGCGTGATCTCACCGACGCCAATCTCACCGGCGCCGATCTCACCGGAGCCGATCTGCGAGGCGCCATCCTCAAGGGGGCTGTCTTGGTGGGGGCAAACCTCACCGATGCTCGCTTCGACGAGGCGCAGCTGGATCCTTCGCGGCGGGGGCCGGCCAACCTTTCCCGGGCGAATCTCACCGGAGCGACCTTCCAGGGAGCGAACCTGGACGGGGCGGATCTGCAATACGCCACTCTCGCCGGAGCCGATTTCTCGGGAGTAGACCTGGTCGGCACCACCTTCGGTCCGCGTATCCAAGCCGCTCTGAACCATGGCCGCAAGACGTCGTTCCGAGGAGCGCGGCTGCGCCACGAGTTTGCCCTCGACGAGTCGACAATGAATTTGGAGGATGTTCGCTGGGCCGACGATCCAAGGCCGGTGGGGGAGGACGCCTCAACGGGGCAGATCGCCTGTGGGAATGCGGAGCTCTCGCACCTCACCAGCCGCATCTACGTCTCCACCGACGGTGACGACGCGGGGGCCTGCGGAATCTCCTACGAGGAACCTTGCCGCACCATCGCCCGGGGCATCGAGCGGTGCGACGGCAGTGGGTGCGGGGTGTTGGTGAGTTGGGATGAGTATGAGCTCACCACCGCCATCGAGTTACGGGACGGCGTCGACGTGTACGGCGGCTGCCTGCCGGCAGAGCAGGCCGACCCGCAGTATTTCTCCGCCGTGCTGGCGCCGTCGGGGGGCCAGCCGGCGATGGAGGCCCGAGACCTGTCGACCTCGACGGTGGTGCAGGGCTTCCAGCTCAACGGCTCCACCCCTTCCGGTACCGGCAGCGCCGTATCCGTCACCCTCCAGCTGACGGATACGAGGGAGCTCTCCATTCTCGACACTGAGATCGTAGCGGGCCGCGGCAGTGCCGGCCGGGCCGGCAGCGCCGGCAGCCAGGGGAAGAACGGCGGGTCGGCGGAGGGCTACGTCCCTGGTGCCAGCAGCTGTGCCGGCAACGGCGGCGAGGGAGCCGTGAAGATGGATGTCGACGCCGACTACGGCGCCGTCAGCTTGACGTGCGACCGCATTTGCAGCGAGCGCTCTTGCAGCGGCTGGAACGGCGGGGCGGGGAGTAGCGGATCCAGTGCTCGCGGTGGATATCCGGGGGGTGGCTCCTGCAATATGAGCT
>JAXHTF010000383.1 GCA_034211275.1 Acidobacteriota bacterium | reverse complement strand
CCGGGCGTCTCGCGCTCAAGGGGCAGAAGGAGGAATCTTTGCCGGCGATGCCCTGCCGACGCGCCCAGCCCTGAAAAATCCACCAATTGAGCATTTAAGACTTGACCGGCCGAGATTCTCGGATCTAGGATCCTCCCGTATTTGCTGATCTCATCCCGTGGCGGTGCCTTGCGAACCGCCGGCTCCGGCGGCTATTCCCGTCGACCCCAGGCACCGCATTCCCAGCAGTCTCCGTTTCCGGCCTGCCGGCGATGCCCCCTGCGTGGCCGTCGCCTGGCAGCTGTGATGCCTCGGACGGATGTCCTACGCCAGCTCCGCCAGCGGTTGCTGGCAGCTCATGGCATGGGGCTTCGATCCGAATTCTTCGACTGTCTGATTAGGAGCCTCCATCCCATGCGCAAGATGTCGTTGTTCTCGGTCTCGATGCTCTCCCTCGCAGCCCTCACCGCCGGCGCCGGTCCCATCGCCCACCAGGCCCAAGACGGTGCCCAGGACATCCACTTCCTCGACGAGGACGGCAAGATCACCCGCGGCAAGCGCTGCGCCGTGGCCAGTCCAGCGGCGGAAGAGGTGGCGAAGATCCAGACCGAAGTGGACGCCTGGCTCGACCAATTCGGCGGCTACGCTCCCGAAGTGGCCATCAACATCCCGGTGGCCTTCCACGTCGTCCACGCCTCCAGCGGCGAGGGCAACATCCCCACCAGCTGGATCAACTCCCAGATTTCAGTGCTCAACAGCGCCTACGCCGGCACCGGCTTTTCCTTCACCCTCGCCAGCATCGACCGCACTCAGAGCAACTCCTGGTTCACCGGCTGCTACAACCGCAGCCGCGAGCGGCAGATGAAACAAGCCCTCAACATCAGCCCGGCGACCACCCTCAACATTTACACCTGCAAGCCCAGCGGCGGCATTCTGGGCTGGGCCTACTTCCCCAACTCCTATTCCGAGAGCAGCTATTGGCATGGCACCGTGCTCCTCTACTCCACCCTGCCCGGCGGCTCCGCGGCGCCCTACAACCTGGGCGACACCGGCACCCACGAGGTCGGCCACTACCTGGGCCTCTACCACACCTTCCAGAACGGCTGCTCCTCCCCCGGTGACTCGGTCTCCGACACTCCCTACGAAGCCAGCCCCGCCTTTGGCTGCCCCGTGGGCCGGAACACCTGCTCCAGCGCCGGTCTGGACCCGATCTACAACTTCATGGACTACACCGACGACGCCTGCATGAACCAATTCACCGCCGGTCAGACCAGCCGGATGCAGTCCATGGTGGCGCTCTACAAGCCCAGCCTGTAAGCGACAAAACCCTTCGGGAGGGGCGCCCCGGCGTCCCTCCCATCCCCACCCTCAGCCATCCCTCCTCCGACGGCGCATCCGCGCTGACTCGGCCAGGCCGAGTTTTTCTCAATTTTTTTGCCCTCTCCTGTCCCAAGTTACGGAAGTCCGAGCACTCCAAGGCAGAGTACGCAGAGACGTATCTCGGTGCAGGCCTGAAGAGGTGAGCCACCCGCGGCATGAAGCTAAAGACATCGCCGTCGGAGGGTGAGACCTCTTTCAGACCACTTTTTCCGAGTCAAGATGGGGAGTTGCGAGGGGAGTTTGGACTCTGAATCGGTGGAAGCTTGCCCTTCTGTTTTAGTAATGCCCAAGGGGCTTAGTGGTGCCGTATCGCAAGATCCGAATGGCGCCGGCTCCGAGAGGATCTCGAAACCCGATGCACCGTCCGAACAAGGAGAAATCCATGAAGCAGTTTG
>JAXHTF010000382.1 GCA_034211275.1 Acidobacteriota bacterium | reverse complement strand
CGAAATTCGATCTAACCCTCCACGCCGAGCAGCAGACGGAGGGCATGGGCTGGACGCTGGAATACAACCGCGACCTTTTCGATCCGGCGACGGTGGAGCGTTTCGCCGGCCATTTGCGCACTCTGCTGGCGGGGGCCGCCGCGGAACCGGGCCGGGGGCTGGCGGAGTTGCCCCTGCTGTCCCCGGCGGAGCAACGCCAGCTGGCGGGCTGGAACGACACGCGTCGCAGCTACGGCGCTGCCACCGCCCTGCACCGGATGTTCGAGGAGCAGGCGGAGCTGCTGCCGGAGGCCATCGCCCTGGAGGCGGAGGACCGCTCCTACGACTACCGCAGCCTCAACCGCCTGGCCAACGTGCTGGCCCATCGGCTGATGGCCGCCGGCGTCGGCACCGACGTGCTGGTGGGAGTGTTCATGGAGCGCTCCGCCGAGATGGTGATTTCGCTGCTGGCGATCCTCAAGGCCGGCGGCGCCTACGTGCCTCTGGATCCGGACTATCCGGCGGAGCGGCTGGCCTTCATGGTGGAGGATGCCGGGGTGCCCCTGGTGCTGACCCTGGAGCGTTTGCAGGACCGGCTGGAGGCGCCGCTGCCGGCGGGAGCGGGGACGACGGTGTGGCCGGTGGCCGTGGAGCAGCTGGAGCAGGCGATGGCGGCGAGGGAGGAGACCTCCAATCCCCGCACTGAGGGCGATCCTCGAGCGCTGGCCTACATGATCTACACCAGCGGCTCCACCGGCCGGCCCAAGGGGGCGATGAACAGCCACGGGGCGATCTTCAACCGCCTGCTGTGGATGCAGGAGGCCTATCGCCTGGATCACGATGATCGGGTGTTGCAGAAGACCCCGTTCAGTTTCGACGTCTCGGTGTGGGAGTTTTTCTGGCCGCTGATCACCGCCGCGCGGCTGGTCATGGCCCGCCCCGGGGGGCATCAGGATCCCCGATATCTGGCGGAGATCGTCCAGCGCCGTAACATCACCACCCTGCACTTCGTGCCCTCCATGCTTCAGGTCTTTTTGGAGCGGGCGGATCTCGCCGGCTGCCGTTCCCTGCGGCGAGTGATTTGTAGCGGAGAGGCGTTGCCGGCGGATTTGGTCGCGCGCTTCCACCAGCGCTCCGTAGCCCAGCTGCACAATCTCTACGGCCCCACCGAGGCCGCCATCGACGTCACCTACTGGCATTGCAGGGCGAAGGTGGATCGCCGCCCGGTGCCCATCGGCGGCCCCATTGCCAACACCCAGATCCACGTGGTGGACCGCGGTCTGCGCCCGGTGCCGGTGGGGGTTCCCGGGGAATTGCTCATCGGCGGCGTCAACCTCGCCCGGGGCTATCGGGGCCGGCCATCCCTCACCGCTCAGCGGTTCATCCCCGATCCCTTCTCCGAGACCCCTGGCCAGCGGCTCTATCGCACCGGCGACGAGGTCCGCTGGGCGGCGGACGGCGTGGTGGACTTCCTCGGCCGCTTGGACTTTCAGGTCAAGCTGCGGGGCTTGCGCATCGAATTGGGGGAGATCGAGGCGGCGCTGGTAGACACCGGCATGGCGCGGGAGTGCGTGGTGATCGTGCGGGAGGACGACCCCGGAGACCAGCGGCTGGTGGCCTATTGGGTGCCGGCCACCGAGGAGTCGGCAGGGGAGCTGGACGCCGAGGCGGAGGCCCAGATGGTGCAGGATCTGCGAGAGGAGCTGCGCCGCCGCCTGCCCGACTACATGGTGCCGGGAGCCTTCGTGGCGCTGGCGGAGCTGCCCCTTTCCCCCAACGGCAAGGTCGAGCGGCGGGCTCTGCCGCGAC
>JAXHTF010000381.1 GCA_034211275.1 Acidobacteriota bacterium | reverse complement strand
CGCGGCCCAGACCAGGAACGCGGGGAGGTCCTCGCCGGCCTTTGTCCGGCGCTTCCATTCCTCCCGCAGCTCGTTGTGAATCCGCTCGTCCTCGCGCAAGAACTCGACACGCGAGCGGATCACTGAGGTGGTCCCCAATCATTGGACCACAAACCGGGACTTTTAAGGTGGATCTCTGCCGGGGGGAGCAGCGCGGAGCGGAGCCCCTGGCGGAGCTCAAGCGGAGCGCTGCGGTCCGGGGGGCGGAGCCCCCCGGGGGGATGGGGGTCGAGGGGGAAGGGGCTTGAAAGCTCGTGGAGAGTCCCGTCCGTCCCCGTGGCCATCTCGGTCGCATCGCCGTCACTCGCGCTCTGCTCCCCGTTCATACCTGAGCCGGCGATCTGCTCGGCTCCCGTTCTCGAAACATCGTCTTAGGCCGGCCGCGTTACGCCGCGCCCTACCGCTCGAAGTAAACCTCCGCGGGCGTCCGGTCGCGAAGCGACTGATGCGGACGCTCCCGGTTGTAGAAATCCAAATACCGGCCGATCTCCTGCCGAGCCTCCCGCACGGCGACGTAGCTCTTCAGGTAGACCTCCTCGTACTTCACCGAGCGCCACAGCCGCTCGACGAAGATATTGTCGTAGACGCGGCCGCGGCCGTCCATGCTGATCCGGATGTTCCGCTCCAGCAGCCGACTCGTGAAGGCCTGGCTCGTAAACTGGCTTCCCTGATCGGAATTGAAGATCTCGCAGACCCCGGCCAAGAGAGCACGGTCGAGAGCCTCGAGGCAGAAGCCGCCCTCCAGCGTCACATCCATCTCCCAGGCCACCACGAAGCGGCTGTACCAGTCCATGATGGCCATGAGATACGCAAAGCCTCGATGCATCGGTATGTACGTGATGTCCGTCGCCCAGACCTGATCGGGCCGGATAACCTCGACCTCTCGGAGTAAATACGGGTATCGGTGATGCTCTGGATGGCTCTTCGAGAGTCGAGGCTTCGGGTAGACCGCCTCCAGGCCCATCAGCCGCATGAGGCGCCGCACGCGCTTCCGATTCACATCGTAGCCCTCGCGCCGCAGCCACCCCGTCATGCGCCGTGTACCGAAGAACGGCGTCCGGAGGTACTGCTCGTCGAGCAGCCGCATCAGATGCAGATTGTACGGCGTCTCCCCGCACGGCTCGTAGTACAAGGTCGAACGCGGCAACCCGATCAAGTCGCATTGCCGGCGGACCGACAGATCCGCATGGTCGGTGTCGATCAGCATCCGCTTCTCACCCGTCGAGCTGCTCAGATTTTTTTTTCAGCCAGTCCCGCTCGACCTTCAGCTCCCCGATCTGGCGGTAAAGCTCGGCGATCAGCTCGGCGCTGTCGCGGTCCTTCTTCTTCTGCCGCGACGAGTAGACCCCGGGCAGCGCCTCCAGCGCCTTCTTGCGCCACTGCGACACCTGATTGGGGTGCACCCCGAACTGGCTCGCGATCTCCGCCACCGTCTTCTCGCGCTTCAGCGCCTCGACGGCGACCTTGGCCTTCAATGCCGGCTCAATCTTGCGTCTCATGGACCTCATCGTACCTTCCTTCTGCCCATGAGATCCACCTTAGCCGATGGTCCAGTTTTTGGGGACCAGCTCACTTGACGACAGTATCGGGCTGCATCAGATAAGTGGCCTCTCGCCAGTCAGGCCAGAGGCGATAGAAAAGAGCCCAGAGGAGCCGGAAGGCTGAGCTGAATCTCGGCTTCGGTCTTTTCTTCTCCTCGATGCCCTGTTGGAGCACAGCGAGCTGGCTTTCGGCCGCCAAAAGCCTTGCGACCAAC
>JAXHTF010000380.1 GCA_034211275.1 Acidobacteriota bacterium | reverse complement strand
AGGATCGGAGCTGTGGGACCTCCGACGTCGGGCCTATGTCATCTACACCTCCGGCTCCACCGGCCGGCCCAAGGGGGTGGAGATCGAGCACGGCTCGTTCCTGGCCCTGGTGCGCTGGCTGATTCCGGCCTATGGCTATGTCTCGGCGGATCGGGGTGGCCGCCTCGCGGGGTTGGCCTTCGACGCCGCCATTTGGGATCTGTGGCCGCTGCTGGTGGCGGGGGCGCGGTTGGAGATCCCCGACCGGGAAGAAATTCGCCAGCGTCCCGATCTGCTACAGCGTTGGATTCTCCAGCGCGGGCTCACCAAATGCTTCGTGGCCACTCCCATGGCAGAGGCGTTGCTCGGCCTGCCGTGGCCTGAGGATGGCGCTTTGCGCTCGCTCTACACCGGCGGTGACCGGCTGCTCCAGCGCCCTGCTGCGCGGCTGCCGTTCGCCGTCTACAACGTCTACGGACCGACGGAGTGCACCATTCAGGCGACCTCCCGGCGAGTGCGGTCGGAGGGTTCGACTCAGCGAGCGCCGTCCATCGGACGACCCATCGCCGAGGTCGGGTTGCGGGTGCAGGATCCCGCTGGAGGTCTCGTGCCACCGGCGGTGGCCGGAGAGCTCTATCTCACCGGTGGGCGTCTAGCTCGGGGCTATCTTGGCCGCCCCGCCCTCACCGCCGAACGCTTCGTGCCTCACCCCGGGGGAGAGGGCCCCAGCGGAGCGGAACCCGGGGCTCGGGCCTACCGCACCGGCGATCTGGTGCGTTGGCTGGCGGACGGCTGCCTGGAATTCTTGGGACGCACCGACCATCAGGTCAAGGTCCGCGGCTTCCGCATCGAGCTGGGAGAAGTGGAGGCGGTACTGGCGAAGCATCCGGCGGTGACCCAGGCGGTGGCCTTGGCGGTGGACGGCCCCGGTGGTGCCCGCCTGGCGGTCTTTGCTTTGGTCCCGGAGTCGGAGCCGCCTTCAGAGCTGCCGTCAGAATTGTCATCAGAACTAGTAGCCTGGCTGCAGAACCGTCTCCCCTCCTACATGGTGCCCTCGTCGCTCCAGATCCTCGCCGCATTGCCCCTCAACAGCAGCGGCAAGATCGACCGCCGGGCTTTGGCCGAGCTGGCCTCGGAACCGCCGCGCTCCGAGGGCCGGCCACCGCGGCCGGGCTCCGAAACGGTGTTGGCGGATCTCTTCGAGGAGATCCTGGGAGTCGAAGGGGTGAGCGCCGAGGATGACTTCTTCGCTCTCGGCGGTCACTCCCTGCTGGCGGTGCAGCTGGCGGCGGGGGTGGAGCGCGAGCTGGGCCGAGACCTGCCCCTGGCGCAGATCCTGGCGGCTCCGACGGTGGAAGCGCTGGCGCAATATCTCGATCCGGCGCAGCGGGAGGAGGAGGAGGAACCCTCCGGCCGGGGCCTGCTGGTACCGCTCACGGATGGTGGGGCGGGGGCGGAGACGGTGGCGCCCCTCTTCCTGGTTCATCCCGTGGGCGGAACGGTCTTCTGCTACCGCCGGCTGGCGGAGCTGCTGGAGCGCCCGGTGGTAGGCATTCAGGCGCGGGGTCTCGACGGCCGGGAAGCGCCCTTGGCCAGCATCGACGCTATGGCGGAGCTCTATCTGGAGCAGGCCCGGGAAGCCCATCCCGGCGGTCCCTGGACGCTGGGGGGCTGGTCTCTGGGCGGCGTGGTGGCTTTCGAGATGGCGCGCCGGCTGCGGGTGGCGGGAGAGGAAGTGGCGCCGGTGGTGCTCATCGACTCCTGGCTGCCTTCCGAAGGCACGTCCGCAGGGGTACCGCCGGAGCCCTCGGCGGAAGACGAGGATCGGGAGCTCGCCGCCTTCCTGCTGCATCTGGGCC
>JAXHTF010000379.1 GCA_034211275.1 Acidobacteriota bacterium | reverse complement strand
CCGTGCAGATCCGCTCGCCGATAACGGCGGCCGTTATCGTCGCTTGCCCTCGGCCGAGCCCGCCGCACGGGACGAGCCTTTACATAACGAAGTTATGCAAACCTGGCACGGGTTTCTCAAAGCCTCGTCAGCGTGGCCGGATGCGCCCGCCGCCCCCTCAAAGGGGGCTCCCCCCTGGCGCACCTCCTCGACGGACGTGCGCCAGCCTCCTCCGGGGGTCGAACCGTCGGCGCTGACAACGCCCACGTCTTCGGCGCTGCGCGCGGGCCACCGTCGGACGGTGTCCCGTGCTCGTACCGCCTCAGCCGCGGGCGCCCGAACCGTCGGAGCTGGCCTCCGGCCAGCACGGGCACACCGGGCAGCCTGTGACAGCTCATCAGCCAGGTGGACGAGCCATCAGCTCCACGGACAGCTCATCAGCTCTGTGGACATGTCCCCGAGGGCTGCTCCTGGAGGCAAGCTGGCGCGGTGGCCCGACGGCGTCAAGGCTTCCCTTCGGCGGCTTCGCCGGCCTTGACCCCGCCGGCCTCACCGCACCTCACACAAGCCAGGAGCAGCACCTCGAAAGAGGTCCTGGTGGACTCCTTCCATTAGCCGCCTGCGTCGGTCCCGGACCGCTACAATGCCTCCATGCGAAGGACAGCGGCTAAGACAGAAAAGCGCCTCACCGGCCTGACCCTCGGGCTCAGCCTGCTCGTCCTGCTCACCGGCGCCACCGGCCCCAGCCATGCCGCTGCCGTCGTCCCCACCTATGCCGAAAACGGCAACCGGGTCTCGGCCACTTTGCCGGTCCTCGGCGACCAGCTCGAGGCCGAGCTAAGTCCAGACCTGCAGCAAGGATACGAGCGATCTAGCGCCCAGATGGTGGTGGGGTCCCTGGATGCCCCAGGGAGGGGACTGTCCCCGGGATCCAGGGGCCCTGGCCGAGCGCTCTTAGATGAGTATCGCCGGTATCGGGGTCAGGGGTACTCACCACGAGCAGCGACCCGCTTGACTCGCGGTTATACGGGTGAAGGCCAGCACTTCATTCAAAAGGCTACAGTCAACCGGGCTATTCGCCGAGTTGGCGGCGCAGATACAGCCGCCGGTCGTTTCCTTGGGTGGTACCGGGACAGCGGCCTCAATGTAGTGCGCGGGCGGCGAATGTCCACTGGGAGGTTTTACGAATTCCACTCCCGTCTCCACGGCCTTCCTGCGTTCGGTCGTAGATCAGCCCAAGGCATGCGGCTCCTTCCCGGGGAACCTTGGATGGCGTCCAGAGTGTCTCCCGCATTGAGACCGTATGGGACTCTAGGATACCTTTGGCGCGGTAGCCCATCTGCGCTCAAAATCGCGGTTGGAGGAGCAGCGGCAGGAGGTGCGGCCGCCGCCTATTGGGCATGGCAGGACTAGGTGGAAAGATGCCGGATCTTCCTCGCATTCTCGCGTTCAAATCGTCCGAATTCCAGATGCACTGGCCTGACGACGCTAGCGGTGGAACAGCAGACCAGGCTGAACCTTGGGGGCTGGATTTAGCTGAGCGGATTTCGGCCAGATTGAGCGAATTCGACTTCGAAGCGGAGAGACCGTTAGAGGCGACAGAAGGATGGGAGGTGGACGTCGCCACCCCTGACGCGCGGTTTTCGGTGTTTGTCCATTGGGCCCCATTCGGAGATCGAGGAGAAGATCATTGGGTGTGCCAGGTCTTTCAGCGCAAGAATCTCCTTGGCCGACTCTTGGGGCGAACAAATGTGCCGCTTATTGAGAGACTCTGTGAGAGTCTTGAAACCGTCGTCCGGGAATTTGAAGATACCTCAGATTTGCGCTGGCTCAGCATGGAGGAGTTCCGTGAGTTGTACTGAGCGTTGCGGTAGCGTTACGACGTCTCGAGTCAG
>JAXHTF010000378.1 GCA_034211275.1 Acidobacteriota bacterium | reverse complement strand
GCAACGGCTTGGGCTACGGCCTGCTGCGGGATTACGGTGCGGCCTCGGTGCGGCGGGAGCTGGCGCGGCAGCCGGTGGCGCAGATCCTGTTCAACCACCTGGGTCAGATGGACACCGGTGCCGAGGAGGCTGGGGCCGGCGGAGACGACCTGCCCTTTGGGTTGAGCGGCGAAGGGGTGGGTCCGTCGGCGGGAGCGGACGCTCTGCGCACGCACCTGCTGGACGTCGAGACGATGGTCCAGGACGGTCGCTTGGAGATCAGCCTGGGCTACAGCCGCAATCGCCACAAGGCGACGACGATGGAGGCTTTGGCGGATGCCTTCGTCGAGTCGCTAGAGCGCCTGGCGGAGCACTGCCAGTCGCCGGAGGCGGGGGCCTGGACGCCTTCGGACTTCCCGCTGGCCAGGATCGACCAGGAGACCCTCGACTCGCTGGCCACGGAAGTGCCGGAGCTGCAGGACCTCTATCCCTTGTCGCCGCTGCAGCAGGGCATGCTCTTCGAGACGATCTTCGAGCCGGAGGCGGGGGTCTACGTCGGGCAGATGACCACCCCCATCGACACGGTGCTGGACCAGGACGCCTTCGAGAAGGCGTGGCGGCGTTTGGTGGAACGCCAGGAGATCTTCCGCACATCGTTCCGCTGGGAAGGCCTGGACCGCCCGCTGCAGCTGGTGCAGCGGTCCGCAGAGCTGCCGATCGAATATCGGGATTGGAGCAGATTCTCGCCGGAGGATCTCCAGCGGCAGTTGACCCGGTACCTGGAGCAAGGCCGCTCGAAGGGCTTTGAGCTGGAGACGGCCCCGCTGAGCAGCGTGCTGCTGGCCCAGGTGGCGGAGGAGAGCTATCTGCTGGTGTGGTCCTTCCACCAGATCCTGTTGGACGGCTGGAGTCTGCCGCTGGTCTTCGAGGAGTTCCAGCGGCTCTACGGCGCAGCCTGTCAGGGCACGACGCTGGAGTTGCCGCAGACGCCGCCGTTCCGCAACTACATCGAGTGGTTGGACCGTCAGGGGCTGGAAGTCGCCGAGGTTTGGTGGAAGGAGTGGCTGGCGGGCTTCGACGAGCCCACGCCGGTGATCTTCGATCGCCCCGAAACGGATCGCCCACGACGCTACGCTGAGCGGGTACACGCGCTGCCCAAGTCCGCGGACCGGAAGATCCAGAGTTTCGCGCGACAGCACAAGCTGACGGTGAACACCCTGGTCCAGGCTTCCTGGGCGCTGCTGTTGGCACGCTACGCCAACGTCGACGACGTGGTCTTCGGCGTCACCGTTTCGGGCCGCCCGCCAGAGCTGGACCGGGTCGAGGAGATCGTCGGCCTGTTCATCAACACTCTGCCGACGAGGGTGCGGATCCCGCGGCCGGAAGCGGAAGGCTCGGCGGTGTTGGACTGGTTGGAGGCCCAGCAGGCTCGTCAGCTGGAGCTGCGTCAATACGAGCACACGCCCTTGGCGGAGGTGCAGAAGTGGAGCGACGTGGCCGCCGGCGACGGTCTTTTCGACACCTTCATGGTGTTCCAGAACTATCCGCTGGATGATGCCAACGAAGCTCAGAAAGCCGGCGGAGCGCAGGCAGCCTCCGCTGACCAGGCCGGAGAAGGCGCCGGAGGCGAGGTACCGGAGAATGTTGCAGCCAACCCGCTGGCGAGCTCGGATACGGCCACGGAAGAGCGCTCGAACTTTGCTCTGACCCTGGTGGCGTATCCGGATCCCAGCCTGGCGATGGATCTGGAATACAACGCGGAGCGCCACGACGTCGCCACCATCGAGCGCATGCTGCGCCATCTGGAGACCCTGCTTACGGGCATGGTGGCCAACCCGCAGCTGCCGGTGGCGCAGCTGCCGCTGCTGTCGGCGAGCGAGCGCCAGCAGCTGGAGCAGGAATGGGGTCGCGGCGAGCGGGTGCCGTGGCCGGCTCCCG
>JAXHTF010000377.1 GCA_034211275.1 Acidobacteriota bacterium | reverse complement strand
GAAGCCAACTCCTCGCCTCCCGGCGACCAACACACCGACCAGACAATCCCGCCCGAACCACTCAACACACGACGCTCCTCACCACTCGCCGCATCCCACACCCGAACCGACCCATCCTCGCTCCCCGAAGCCAACTCCTCGCCTCCCGACGACCAACACACCGACCAGACAATCCCGCCCGAACCACTCAACACACGACGCTCCTCACCACTCGCCGCATCCCACACCCGAACCGACCCATCAGAGCTCCCCGAAGCCAGGAACCGACCATCCGGTGACCATGCAGTACAACGTGCCCAACTTCGGTGACCAGTGCTCAGCGCGGTCCGCAGATCGCTTCCAGGAAGCCACTTCGCGCCCTTCGGGATCATCCCCAGAGGATCGAGGGGCAGCCAATTTTCCAACAACGCATCGCTCAACTTGGCGCCGGTGAAATCGCAGCCGGTCCAGACCGAGGCGGTGAGGTTGGAGCGAGTGAGATCGGCGCCGGCGAAGGTGGCGGCGTCCCCGGAAGCTGCGGTGAGGTCGGCGTCGACGAGCTGGGCCCCGGTCAAGTCGGCCTGATCCAGCAGGACATCCGTCATTAGCGCACCGTCTAACCTCGCGGCGCCCAGGCATGTGCTCCGGAGGTCTGCCCTACGCATGGATGCTTTGCAGAGGGAAGCCTGCTCCAGGTCCACTCCGGCGAGCTGCGCCCGGTCGAGCTTTGCTTCATCGAGCCGCGCTCCCCGAAGCACCGCTCGCTCCCAATTGGCCCCCTCCAGGTTGGCTCCCTTTAGATCCGCGCCGGGCAAGGCGACCCCTGCCAGATCCACCCCGCCCAGCTCGGCCCCGGAGAGGCAGGCACCCTCCACCGTGAAGGCTTTCTCACCTGAGCTCCAATGCCCCAAACGCAGCGCATTCTCGCTCGCCCGGGCCCGATAGCCCTCGGTGAGGATCTCCCGCAGCGCCTCCAGCCGCAGCTCCCGCACCTCGTGATGCTCTTTCCCATCTCGCAGCTGCCAGAAGAACTCCCCCACCTCCGGCGACAAGGGCGGCAGGTCGAGGGCTCGGACGCCGTTCTCCGCGTCTTCCAGCGCCGACCACAGCCCGCAAGCGAGGAAATATTCCAGGAAGCTCTTGTGGGAGAAGCGGTAGTAGCCGTCCGCCGAGCGCACCAGGAACGCCGCGGTGCGTAGCTCGACATCAACCCGCTCGAAGTCGAGACCGGGAAAATGCTGGGACATTCCCCGCACCTCTTCGATCAAATCTCGATGATGCAGCTGCCGGTCATCCCGCCGCCAAAGGCTGAACGCTAGCTGAGTGAGCAGCCGGTGGCGCAGCTCCGGCCGGGTCTCGAGGTTGCGGCCACTGCGGTCTTCAAGCCACATCCTTGTATAGACCTCGTAGAGCCCCGCCGAGGTCACCGCTCCACGCCCCTCCCGCCAAAGCTTGGGCAAAGACTTGACGATCATCTCCAGCAGCACCGCCCGCGAGGCGAGGCGCTTGAGGTCGTAAGTTTCCCGAATAAACTCCCACGCCCGATCCACCTGAGCGTCGCCCAGATGTTTGGCGAGAAAGTCCTGCACCTCGTCGTCATCAAACAAGCAAAGCTCGTCGATGCGGGCGTTGAAGCGGCGGGCAAGGCGGCCCAGGGCCGAATCCTCGCTGGCGGCGAGGCCCCGGGGGCGGGCGGAGGCGGTGTCCTTGACCTGCTGCTGGTCGCGGAAGAAGTGGGTGCGACAGGTGATGAGCATGCGATTGCCGAGCCGCGGCTCCAGCGGTTCCTCCCCCGCCAGCCGCGCCAGCTCGCGGAATTGGTCTTCGACGCTACGGCCGGCGGCGGCGACGCCCATCTCGTCGAAGGCGTCCAGCAGCAGCACGCAGCGCCCCACCGAAAGCAAATGCAGCAGCCCGGCGGGATCGCCGCGGAACTTCGGATCCGTCGCTTTCAAATGCTCGTAG
>JAXHTF010000376.1 GCA_034211275.1 Acidobacteriota bacterium | reverse complement strand
AGAACAACCTCAACGTGCGCTGCGTCGCCGCCGGGGTTTACGGCGGTGACGGCCGACTGAAGGCCGCCCTGGGACTCACCGGCGCCAGCAGCCAGCTGACTCCGGAGAACCAGGAAGAGACCGCTCGGGCGGTGATCAAGGCGGCGCTGCTGATCTCTCGGGAGTTGGGGTACGGCAACGGGTAGGCACCCACTTCCCAGCCCCGCGTAAGATTCCCGCGTGCGCGGGAATGGCTAACGATCTGATCCCGCTGCCCTCCGCCAAGATCTTACAGTCTGCGACTCAAATTTCTCGCCAAAGGCCTTGCGCACTGCGGTTCTAGTGACTACACTTCTGGATTGAGCGACCGCTCACGGTGCCCATCGGCCTTGCCGCTCGACGCACCGGCACTTACAAGATTCCCAAGACTCTGGTCCCGGCGCTTCCCAGCCCGCTCCGGGACCTTCGGCAGCGAGGAGAAGAAACCGTCATGACCGCGAAAGTGAGCACTCGGCAGTTCAAGGCCGAGACAAAGCAGCTGCTGGATCTGATGATCCACTCCCTGTACACCAACAAAGAGATCTTCCTCCGCGAGCTCATCTCCAACGCCTCCGACGCCCTCGACCGCCTGCGCTTCGAAGCTCTCACCAGCCCGGAGCTCACCGCCGGCGACGACCAGCTGGAGATTCGCCTGGAGACCGATCCGGAAGCCCGCACCCTGACCATTCGGGACAACGGCATCGGTATGAACCGCGACGAGGTGATCGCCAATATCGGCACCATCGCCAAGTCCGGCACCCGGGAGCTGGTGGAGAAGCTGAAGAAGAGCAAGTCCGCGGAGAGCGCGGCCCAGCTCATCGGCCAGTTCGGCGTCGGCTTCTACTCCGCCTTCATGGTCGCCGACAAGGTGGAGCTGATCACCCGCCGGGCCGGTGAGGACGGGGCCACCTTCTGGTCCTCCTCCGGTGACGGCAAGTACAAGATCGGCGACGCCGAGCGCGATCAGCGGGGCACCACCATCACCCTGCACCTGAAGCCCGCGGATTCCGAGGACGGCATGGAGGACTTCACCGACCGCTACATCGTCGGCCGGGTGGTGCGCCGCTACTCCGACTTCGTTAGCTATCCCATCATCCTCAAGGACGAGCGCGAGGAGGTGGAGAAGGACGAGGACGGCAATCCCAAGCCCGACGGCAAGAAGGAGACGGTGGTCGAGGACAAGGTCCTCAACTCCCAGAAGCCCATCTGGACCCGCCCCGCCGACGAGGTGACGGAAGAGGAGTACAACGAGTTCTACAAGCACATCTCCCACGACTGGAACGAGCCGATGAAGCATTTCTCGTTCCGGGCGGAGGGCCGCATCGAGTACCAGGCCCTGCTCTTCATTCCGTCGACGGCGCCCTACGACTACTACTACCACGGCTATGAATTCGGCCTGCAGCTCTACGTGCGGCGGGTGATGATCATGGACAAATGCGAGGATCTGCTGCCCCGCTACCTGCGCTTCGCCAAGGGCGTGGTGGACTCCTCCGACCTGCCGCTGAACATCTCCCGCCAGCGCCTGCAGGAGGATCGCCACATCACCCAGATCCGCCGCTGGCTGACCAAGAAGATTCTCGACACCCTGGCCGAGACCCAGCGGGACAACCCGGAGGACTACCGCAAGTTCTGGGACGAGTTCGGGCGCTCCATCAAGGAGGGCATCGGCTCTGACTGGGACAACAAAGACAAAATCGTCAGCCTGCTGCTCTTCCAGTCCACCGCCGATCCGGAGAAGCTCACCACCCTCGACGAATACGTCGAGCGCATGGGCGAGGACCAGAAGGAGATCTTCTACATCACCGGCGAGTCCCGCGCGGTGGTGGAGAGCTCGCCGCACCTGGAGGCCTTCAAGGAGAAGGGCATCGAGGTGCTGCTGCTCACCGACACCGTCGACGAGCTAATGGTCCAGAGCCTCACGGAACACCAGGACAAGCGCCTCA
>JAXHTF010000375.1 GCA_034211275.1 Acidobacteriota bacterium | reverse complement strand
GGCTTCGCTACCACCAGAGCCAGCATCCGGAGCGCGAGGCGCTGGTCTGCGGTGATACCCGTCTGGATTACGGCACCCTGAACACCCGGGTCAACCGGCTGGCCCACGCCCTCGCCGAGCGCGGCGTGGACAAGGGCGATCGGGTTGCCCTGCTGATGCTCAACAGCATCGCCTTCCTGGAAACCTTCTTCGCCTGCGCCAAGCTCGGCGCCATCGCCGTGCCGCTGAACTTCCGGCTCAGCCCGGCGGAGATCAGCTTCATACTCGGCGACGCCGGTGCCCGGGTGATCGTCTATCATCCCCGGTTCACGCCGCTGTTCGAGCACATCCGCGCCGAGACGGCGCTGGAACACGGCATCGCCGTCTGTGCTACGCAGGAGGCGCCGCTGGACGGGGATGCCGAATACGAGCAGACCCTCGCCGGGCAGCCCGAAGCGGAGCCGCAGACCCTGGTGCGCCAGTCCGATCCGCTGGTGATGATGTACACCTCGGGCACCACGGGCAAGCCCAAGGGCGCGGTACTGACCCATTCCAACCCCACCTGGATCACCCTGAACACCCAGCTCAGCGAGGTGGCGATCCGCGCCGGGGAGAATATCCTGACGGTTGCGCCGCTGTTCCATATCGGCGGGCTGGCCATCCACACCCTGCCCGGCCTGCATCTGGGCACGAAAGTCATCCTCCACGCCATGTTCGACCCGGAGGAAACTCTGCGCACCATCGAGCGCGAGCGCGTCGGCGTACTGTTCCTGCTACCGGCCATGTGGCAGGCGGTGAGCCAGGTGCCGAACTTCGACGACTACGATCTCTCCTCTCTGCGTTATCTGCTCTCCGGCGGTGCGCCCTGCCCGATCCCGGTGATCGAGTTTTTCCAGGGGCGGGGGCTGCCGTTCCTCGAGGGCTTCGGGATGACGGAGACCACCGCCAGTGCCTGCATGCTCGGCAGCGCTGATGCGGTACGCAAGAACGGCTCGGTGGGCAGGCCGCTGACCCATGTGCAGATGCGCATCGTCCACGAGAACGACAACGACGTGGCGCCCGGCGAGGTCGGCGAGCTGGTGCTCCGCGGGCCCACCATGTTCAAGGAGTACTGGAACCGCCCAGAGGCCACGGCCGAGGACTGCCGCAACGGCTGGTTTCACAGCGGCGATCTCGCCCGCCAGGACGAGGAGGGCTTCTACTACATCGTCGATCGGAAGAAGGACATGCTCATCTCCGGCGGCGAGAACGTCTATCCCACCGAGGTGGAACAGGTGCTGTACAAGCACCCGAAGGTCCAGGAGGTGGCGGTGATCGGCGTGCCCGACGAGAAATGGGGCGAGGTGCCCATGGCGCTGGTGGTGCCGCCCCAGGGTGAGACCATCACCCTGGAAGAGATCGAGGACTACTGCCGCGACAAGCTCGCCCGCTTCAAGACGCCCAAGCACCTGGCGGTGGTCGAGGAGCTGCCGCGCACCGCCACCGGCAAGCTGCTCAAGCGGGAGCTGCGCCAGCAGTACGCCCCGCAGTGATTCCCGGTTCGGCCGTAGCGCTGAGGCGTAAGCGTCGGCGCGTATCTGAAACGTATCACCCCAACACTTAAAGGACAGCCAATGTCTCCGGAGCACAGCCCCTTCTATACCGAAGAGCATCTGGCCTTTCGCGACAGCCTGCGCAGCTTCGTGGCCAAGGAGATCGAACCTTATGCCCAGGAATGGGACGAAGCCGGGGAGTTCCCCCGCGAGCTCTACCCCAAGGCGGCGGAGATCGGCCTGATTCCCCTGGGCTTCCCGGAGGAATACGGCGGCATCGAGGCGGACCTCTTCTACCTGATCATCGCCACCCAGGAGCTGGCACGCCCCGGCCTGGGTGGTCTTTCCGCCAGCCTGATGAGCCACAACATCGGCACCCCGCCCATCGTCCGCGCTGCCCGCCCCGAGGTCCGGGAGCGGGTCGTCCCCGGCATCCTCGCCGGGGAGAAGATCAGCGCCCTGGCCATCACCGAGCCCGGCGGCGGCTCC
>JAXHTF010000374.1 GCA_034211275.1 Acidobacteriota bacterium | reverse complement strand
GGAGAATCCGACAAGATTCGACAGAATCCGACAGAAATCCGCCTCAGATCGGCCCTCGACGGCCCGGCTTCCCAAACCTCGAGCGCCACACCTGCGCCCAGAGCCCGATTGGAGATGGAATGAGAAGGCCGACCTCCCACGGGATGCGATAAGCTCCCGAAGACTAGGCACCGAAGGTGCAGAAGAGGAGATCGGCCATGAACATGAAAAAGCAGAACAAGCATAGCATCGATTCGAAGGGTCCGCAGTGGGGACCGATGCCGGCACGGACGGTCGGCGTTGACATCGGGGACAAGCACAGCTGGTGTTGCACGCTCGACGAACACGGCGAGGTGATTAATCTCGCGCGGGTGGCGACAAGCAAGAAGGCGCTGGGCAAGAAGTTCGAGACGATGGAGCCATGCCGGATCGGGCTCGAGGTGGGGACGCATTCGCCGTGGATCAGCCGGCTGCTGGAGAGCTTTGGGCATGAGGTGATCGTGGCCAATGCGCGTGAGATGAAGGCGATCAGCCAGAGTTCGCGGAAGGACGACCGGGTGGACGCGGAGACGTTAGCGCGGCTGGCGCGGGCGGATCCGCGGCTGCTGAGGCCGATCCGGCATCGTGGCGAGGAGGCGCAGGCGGACCTGATGGTGATCCGCGGCCGGGCAGTGCTGGTGGGCGCGCGCACGAAGGTGGCGAATGCGGCGCGGGGGCTGGCGAAGGCGGCCGGGGAGCGGCTGCCGCATTGCGCGGCCGAGGCACTGGGTCCGGAACACCTGGCCGAGCTGCCGACGCCGTTGCGCACTGCGCTGGAGCCGTTACTGAAGCAGGTGCGATCGCTGACCGAGCAGATCCGCGCTTACGATAAAAAGATCGCGGAGGCGGCGAAGAGTAAGTACCCGGAGACGAAGCTGCTGAAGCAAGTAAGTGGTGTGGGAGATCTGATCGCGCTGACGTTTGTGCTGACCATCGACGATCCAAAGCGATTCCGGAGGAGCCGTGACGCCGGCTGCTACGTGGGATTGCGGCCGCGGCGATCCAACTCCGGACAAGACGAGCCGGAGTTGCCGATCACCAAGGAAGGAGACGGGTATCTGCGGGTGCTGCTGGTGCAGGGAGCGCACTATGTTCTGGGCTGGCGAGGTCCGGACACGGACTTGCGGCGCTGGGGGCTGAAGCTGGCCGAACGGGGGCGGAAGAACGCGAAGAAACGAGCGGTGGTGGCAGTGGCGAGGAAGCTGGCGGTGCTGCTGCATCAGTTGTGGGTAAGTGGAGAGGTTTACGAGCCGCTGCGCAATAGCCGGGCGAAGGCCAAGCCGGCGGCTGCATAGTGCAGTTGTGGTTAGTTGGCGTCAGCGGCAGGGATTGAGGAATGCGGAATTCGAGCCGAATGGAGTCAGTAGCCAATCGCCGAGTTCGGGTGACTGCGAGGGCGCGGCGGAACGCCGGCATCCGGTTCACGGAGGCCGCCAGTTCGACACTGGAGATAGCAGCACCCACCACAATTGAGGACCCCAACTGACACCGGAGCAAAAAGCTCCACGAAGAGTGCGAATGGAAGCGGGGCGATGTGGCGGCTGGAAACTGGCTGGAATGGCTCGAGAGGCGACGCCTCCCGCTGGTCGGGCGGGGGCCGGTCCGCGTGACACGGCCAGAGACAATCTAAGAGGAAGAAGCTCGAGGCGGTGAAGCGCCTCCCGCTGGTCGGCGAAGGGCAGTCCACGTCAACCGGCAAGCAGATTTCGGTTGACAGGGGGGGCCTTCTCATGGAAGCCGCGCCCGCAGGAAGCGGTTTCCGCAACGCCCGGCCCACTCGCACCGAACATCCGCTCCCTCTGGTCGCTCCATTGACCTCGGTCGATTTGCGAAACGAAATCAAACCAGCGCAATCCGCCCCGAATCAACAAGATCCACAGGGAGGCGAACGTCAGCTCGCGCGGGGGCTCGTTGTTTGAACGGCTCGAGTCCTGGAGCCCGGTCGTCGCGTCCGGGTTCACGTCGTCCGGTCCGCAGATCGGGGTCCGCCGCCTT
>JAXHTF010000373.1 GCA_034211275.1 Acidobacteriota bacterium | reverse complement strand
CCGGGCTGGTCCGAGGTGGAAGCGAACCTCATCCACTACAACGAACTCGTCGTCACAGGCTCTACCGACTCCCGCCGCGCCGACTACGAGACCGCCCTTCGCCTGATAGAGTCGGGCCGCATCCAGACCGAGCCCATGTTGACCCACCGATACCCGCTGAAGTCTGCAAACACCGCCCTGCAAACCGCCGCAGCCGGAGAGGGAATAAAAGTGGCCGTCTTGCCGTAACGCCACCAGAACCCCGTAAAACGTCCCCAAAACGAACCCAGAGTGTTGCAGAATGGCCTACCGCGGCAGCGCGAAGATCGAGGTGCGGCTAGCATAAGCTTCCCGGACTTTCTTCAGGAGGCTGCACCATCATGATGGGTATCAAAGAACGCCGCTTCGAACCACTGCCCCGCGAGATCTCGTTGGAGGATCTGGTCCCCAAAAACAACTTCTACCGACGACTAGAAGCTACGTTAGACCTCTCGTTCGTCAGGGAGATGGTGCGCCCATTGTACGCTCGTGGGGGGAGACCTTCGGTGGACCCGGTGGTCTTCTTCAAGCTCCAGTTGGTGATGTTCTTCGAGGGGCTACGTTCCGAGCGAGAGCTGATGCGCGTGGCCGCCGACCGGCTCTCTGTGAGATGGTACCTGGGCTACGACCTCCACGAACCCTTGCCCGACCACTCCAGCCTGACCCGCACCCGCGAACGCTTCGGGCTTCCCGTCTTCCGCCTCTTCTTCGAGCGGATCGTGGAGGAGTGCGTCGAGGCGGGGTTGGTCCGGGGGAACGAGTTGTTCTTCGACTCGACCAAGGTCGAGGGCAACGCGGCCGTGGACTCCTTGGCCCCGAGGTGGGCCGTGGAGGCGCACCTGGCCGGACTCTTCGAGGAGGGGCCTGCGGAAGACGGCCCGCCCTTCGCGGAGGAAACCGACGCCCTGCCCTCCGCCGGGGACGCGCTCCTCCGCGAGCAGAACGCGGCGCGGGAAGATTGGATCTCGCGCGACGGGGCCCAGGACCGCTCCTTCAAGGGTCCGTGGCGCGAGAGGACCTCGGATACCCGAGCGAGCAGGACCGACCCGGACGCCACGCCCATGACCTGGGCCGCCTCCGGCAGGAAGCTCGGCTACCAGGCCCACTACGTCGTGGACGGCGGCAAGGCCAGGATCGTCCTCAACGCGCTCGTGGCCCCGGCCGAGGTCACCGAGAACCGGCCCATGCTCGACCTCCTGTGGCGCACCTGCTTCCGGTGGAAGCTCCGTCCGCACCACGTTACCGCCGACGGCAAGTACGGCACCCTGGAGAACGTGGTGGCGTTGGAGGAGGCGGGCGTCCGCGCCTACGTGGCGCTGCACGAGAGCGGCTCCAGGCCGGGCTTCTTCGCCAAGGGCGAGTTCCGCTACGATGCGGAGGCGGACGTCTACTCGTGCCCAGCCGGAAAAGTGCTGCGCCCGCTCGGCAAGAAGGACGGAGAGGATCGCAGCGACAGGGTCACGTACTACCGGGCGAGGGCCGCCGAGTGCGCGGCCTGCCCGCTCAAGCCCCGGTGCACCACCAACAAGAACGGCCGCCAGCTACGCCGTTACCCCGGGGAGCGCCACGTCGACCGGGTGCGCTCCTACCGCGGCACCCCGTCCTACGAGAAGGCGCTGCGAAAACGGAAGGTTTGGGTCGAGCCCCTGTTCGCGGAAGCCAAGGATTGGCACGGGATGCGGAAGTTCCGCTTGCGGACCCTACGCAGGGTGAACGCCGAGGCGCTGCTGGTGGCGGCCGGCCAGAACCTCAAGAGGTTGCTCCGCTTTGGAGACCGGAGGCCGAGGAAACTGGCTCAGGCGGCAGCCCTGCGACCACCGCCACTTGACACTTGGTGTCTCCGGCGACACCGTTCGGGGTGTTCTCGACGGTCGAAGGAGCCCGTTCTGCAACACTCTGGTAAAGTTTCGGGTATTACGTAGACGCACGAGACTATCCCCGTTCCACGGGTCCACCCGCCTCGGGGACTGTACCGCCGCAGCGGTGTGGATCTATCGCTCG
>JAXHTF010000372.1 GCA_034211275.1 Acidobacteriota bacterium | reverse complement strand
CTCGTCTTTTCCGCGTGTAGAGTCAGCCCCAGCCGCCGCATGATCCCTTGGACCTTGCGTTCGGCTTCCTCGCAAGCTGCGCGAGTGCGGCAGACGATGACGAAGTCATCGGCGTACCGCACCAGCACGCCCAGATGGGCGTACCGGTCCTCCCACATCTCATCGAGAACGTGCAGGTAGATGTTGGACAGCAGCGGTGAGATGACACCGCCCTGCGGCGTACCGCTGAGCTTCGCCATCTCGCTCCCGTCCTCCATCACACCCGCACGGAGCCACTGCCGGAGCAGCTTCAAGACCCGACGATCCGAGATGCGCCGCTCCACGAGTCGCATCAGCTTCTCGTGGTCGATGCTGTCGAAATAGCTCTCGATGTCGGCGTCGAGCACATGATCGCCGCCCTTCGCGCCCAGCTTTCGAAGACGCTCGAGCGCCTGCGTGGCCGAACGCTTCGGGCGGAAGCCGTGCGAGGCGGAACGAAAATCCGCCTCGAAGATCGGCTCCATCACCAGCTTCACCGCCATCTGAACCACCCGATCGCGAACCGTCGGGATGCCGAGCGGGCGCACGCGCCCGTCCGGCTTCGGGATGTACCGGCGGAGGACCGCCTTCGGCCGATACGTACCGTCGCGCAACTCGGACTGGAGGTCCTTCAAGAAGTCGCCGACGCCCGCACGGACGATCGCATCGATCGTCTGTGCGTCGACGCCGGCAGCTCCCTTGTTGCGCTTCACCCGCTTCCACGCGGCCCACAGGACGTCACTCCGGTAGACACGGTCGTACAGCGCATGGAAGCGGCGCTTGGGAGATCGCTTGGCAGCGACCCACAGTCGGCGTTGGAGATAGCGCACTTTATCCGGCCGCTTTCGCAGCTGGGGGTGGTTGGACCGGATCCTTGCCCGGCCATGCCCTCGCACGTGACTCCTCATCCGACCCATCCAAAGTAGGGACCCTTCGCTCCCCGAGCGTTCTGTTGCGCTCGGATCGGCACTACTACGATCCCCTCGGACTCCCGCTCCGCACCCCGTCCTTTCACCTTCTGGTTTATGGACGGCGCTCGCCGCGACGACGGCCGCGAAGACGGGTCTCTCGTGTTCCGAACCTTTCCTTCCGCACGTGCCACGCCCCATACCCCGCCGGGACCCAGCGCGCGCTTCGGACCCAGCGCGCCGGATGTTGCCTTCACCGTGACATGAGCGGCTCGACTCCCGGATTGTGACTCTGTCGAGGCTGCAGGCTTCACTTCATGTTGCGGCCCGTACGGTCGCTCCCTCCGAAGAGGCTCTCGTCGGTCGGCTTCGGCCCCGGGGTCTCCCCCGGGCACCGCGACCCTGCTACCCGGCGCTCCGACGCTTACCGGTCCGGGACTTCCACCCGTAGGAAAGGCGCAGCAAGCAGATCCGTCCCGAACGTCTCGGGTCTCGTCCGCGTCACGACGCACCACTGGTAGACCCTACCTTTCCTTTGCGGGAGGCGCCGAAAAGGTAGGGCCCCCTTTCAAACCGTACGTGCGGTTTTCCCGCATACGGCTTACCGATGGACTCTCGAGTCGTTGCATTACGCAGTCTCCCAGAAGGCCCGCTCCGGATATCGGATCGTGCCTCGCAAGCGGTGTAGCCCGAGGGCCTCGAAGTACTCTGGCGTCCATCGCTCGGCCTGCCCCGCCTTCAGGTTGCGGCCTCGGCGCTTCATCTCGAAGCGCTTGAGCCGCCAGGCGACGTGACGATCGATCTCGACGAACCTCGTCGACGCGTTCCCGGTTCGGAAGTAGTTGCCCCAGCCGCGTAACACCGGGTTGAGGTCATCGATGAGCACGCGCACATCTTTGACCCCGTTTCGATGTCGGCCGGTGAGCTCCCGTATCCGGGCCCGGAGCCGCTTCATACTGCGCTTCGAGGGCCAGCGCTGGAGGAAGTAGACCCGTCGGCCGTCCCTCTCCCAGATCTTCCCGCTCATGCGCTTGTGAAGATGGCAGCCGAGGAACTCGAATCCTTCCCGTCCCCAGGTCAGATCCGCTCTCCTCGTC
>JAXHTF010000371.1 GCA_034211275.1 Acidobacteriota bacterium | reverse complement strand
TTGTCTCCCCTCTTTGGACTACGGCACCGTCCCTCGAAGGACCGGCTTTGAATAACCGGCTCTCGAGAGGACCGGCCCGAGACCTTGAAGATTGCTATCCGATGAAGAAGATTTTGCTCGTCGACGACGACGAGGACGTTCTGGCCGCGTTGCACCGCCTGCTCGATCAGCCAAAACGAGCTTGGAGCTGCCGCACCGCCCGCAACGGTCGCGAAGCCCTCGCTCAGCTCGAGATCGAGGAGACGAACCTCCTCATCACCGACCTGAAGATGCCGGAAATGAACGGTTTCGAGCTGTTGGATGAGGTGAATCAACACTATCCCAAACTGCCCACCCTGGTGCTCAGCAGTTTGGCAGGTATCAGCGATATGGAAAATCTACAGAACCGCGACAACCTTCAAGTCCTAGAGAAGCCCGTCCACGCGACGGTCCTCGAAGATCTGGTCGCTCGGGCTCTGGCGGTCCCCGCTTTTGACTCCGGGGAAATCCCCGTTGAGAACCCGCGCCGTAGCCTTGGAAAGCCCTTCATGACCGACTCCGCCGCAGCCACCGCCGACACCACGGAGTTCCTCGATGGCCAGCCCATCGCGGAAGCCCAACCCGCCACGGAAGCAGGGCCTCCGTCGACGAACGACATCTCGACCCAGACCATTCCCATTGAGCCCGAGTTTCGCCTGCCGGAGCCGAGCTCCGGCGCGCTGGTGCTTCTGGTAGCCACCCGCAGCACCGGTGCCGTCCTCAGCCACTTGCTGCCGCCGCAGCTCGACGAAAGCCTGGAGCACAAACTATCCGGCGGCAAGCAGACCCTCTTCTTGGAGCCGGAAGTCATGGAACGGCTGAGCCTCGAAGGGCTCGAGGAGCTCGCCTTCGTCTGTAGCCGCCACTGCGAAATCCTCCGCCCCCTGCCGGACCACCCGGACTTCTTCCTCTACGGGCTGTTCCGCCGAGAGGACTTCAACATCGCCATGGCCAGCTTGACGCTGCGGTCCGTGGAGGCCAACGCCCACAAGCTGGCGACGCTCCAGGAGATCGCCCAAGACCCCGAGTCATGACCTGGGCCCGGGCTCAGGATCACGAGCCTCTGCAACTGCGCATCGTCTATGACGGTCCCGCGAGGGCGGGCAAGACCACCAGCCTGCGGGCGTTGGCGGAATCCTTCCAGCGACCGGTGGAGTCCCCCGGCGAGGCCGAGGGGCGCACCTTACTCTTCGACTGGATGGAGCACGTCGGCGGCCTCTTCGAAGGCCGGAGCATCCACTTTCAGGTGATCTCGGTCCCCGGACAACGGAATCTCGAGGAGCGCCGTCTGGCGCTGGTCGGTCTCGCCGACGCGGTGGTGGTGGTCGCCGACAGCAGTCCCGACGGCGTCGCCCAGCTGCGCGACCATCTGCTGCGGCTCCGTTCCCACCTCGAAGCCCGTGGAGGGCCACCGGTGGGCATCCTGGTGCAGGCCAACAAACGCGATCTCGAAGACGCCGCCCCCATGGACGAAATCCGCCGCTCCGTCGAAAGCACCGGAGCAGCGGTGGTGGAGAGCGTCGCCACCACCGGCGAAGGTATCCGCAGCGCCTTCCTCCAGGCCGTGCGCCTCGCTCTCGACCGCATCCGGGAGCACCGAGAAAGCACTGGAGAGCTCCACTCCGGCCCCGCGCTGGAAGGCAGCGACGAGCTCCTCGCCTGGCTCCGGGGTGGCTCCGGCCAATCTCCATCGACCGGCGACGAGCTCAGCGACGATGACGAGGCCCGCCAGGGTGAGGCCCGAAAACAATTGCGGCGGGTACTCGAAGCGGAGAGACAGACCGAGACGGCCAGCAGACCCTCCCCCACCGAGCCGGCGGTGCCCCGGCCCGAGGTGCATAGCTCCCAACTATGGCCCGCGGTGCGGGGCCGCCTGCACCTGATCTGGGCGTGGTCCGGCCGAGAGCTCGAAGCCCGTCCCGAAGAGGACGGGGCCTGGGCAGCCGAGGGAGCCTACCGTTGGCAAGTTCGCTCCCATCCCGAGGACCGCTACCCCAGCGTCGAGGCCGCCCGGACCGCCCTCGAAGAA
>JAXHTF010000370.1 GCA_034211275.1 Acidobacteriota bacterium | reverse complement strand
AAATTCCACCCATCCCTTCCGGGATCCACGCTCATGAACCGCTGCAGCGGGAACGCGCACGTCCGCCCCCGCATGTGGTCCGAGAGGCCATGGGTGTCCCGCTGGTGGCCGGTGTATTTGTACTCCTGCTCGTCGTCCTGGCCGGGGGCGTATTCGGTGCCGTAGGGGTAGTAGTGGTGCTTGCCGGTGACGGTGCCGAGGCCGTTGGTCAGGACTCTCGGGCTCCCCAGGTGGTCGGCGAAGAAGAAGCGGGCGCCGCCGCCGTGGGTGGTCTGGGGCGCGGCTCTCTGATTATTCCTCCGCGCAAGCTTCCCTACTCCGATTCTCCGCGGCTCCTAGCCTGCAGTGCCTTCTGAGCAAGTTCGAGCACTGATGTGGCGATGGCCTCTCGCAGACCCTCCTCTTCGACGCCCGCTTGAGCCGTGATTATTGAGGTGTCAGACCAGGAGGTAATCCTTCGGATTGGTGGCTCTTGGCATGAACTGCTCTCTCGGAGTAGGGCTGCAGGCTCGCGCAACTGAACATCGACTATCATGGCCGAGTAGGTATCCGTGGAGAGATTACGGAGCTCGCGTATGGCAATGATCACATGCTCCTTTGCACTGTCGTTCACGCGAATCCCATGCGACTGAAGCGCATCAATGGACACCTTAAGCGCATTTCGCTGGAGATCTCCGAGATCAAGGCCCTGGGGTGGCTCATACTGCAAGGCGCCCACCAAGACCTCGACCTTTACCTCCCTCAGAGAGGCGAGCTGGTGCTCGATAATACTTCCTGCTTTTAGGGAAGGTACCGGCGTGGTGGCCATTAGGAAGACCAAGACGATCATAAGGACCATACGGGAAATCGGCCGAAGAAGCGACTGCTGACTATTGAACATCTTTGACAAACTCCTCTGCATAGAGCTCTGAAGCGGTCTGGTTGTATTCCTCGGCGGTTGTCGCGCTCTGCGCTTCCTCTGCTTGCTGCCGGAACTGCTCGGGACTAACCAAGGCTTGTTCGATATGGCCTAGCTCGTGAAGCTTATCCTTCTTTGTAGCATTAGGACCCAACGTAACCGTGGCCATCGTTACATCGTTTGCGGCCTCTTCGTAGATCGTATCGGCGGCAGCTGTTCCAGCCTCGCCACCACCGGCCGCTTCGTAGGCTTGAATCATTGCTTCGGAGGAGGCCTCTCGGCCAAACTGTACAGTTGTGCTCGCCGCAAGGTCTAGGCCACCGGCAGTGGTCCCTGGGTTACCATGTTCGAAGAAGAGGTCTCGACCTGTTCCAGGGGCAAACGCATCGAGAACAGCCTTGAGTCTCGGCCTTTTCTTGGCGGTCTTCTGTATGAATCGCTCATCAGATCTGCTCGCGTATTTAACATCGAACCCATCCGGATCCACCAAATTCACCGGATTCCCCCGAGTATACGCATACAAATTCCACCCATCTCGCCCCGAATCCACACTCATAAACCGCTGCAGCGGAAACGCACAGGTCCGCCCCCGCATGTAGTCCGAGAGTCCGTGGGTGTCGCGCTGGTGGCCGGTGTACTTGTACTCCTGCTCGTCGTCCTGGCCCGGGGCGTACTCGGTGCCGTAAGGGTAGTAGTGGTGTTTGCCGGTGAGGGTCCCGAGGCCGTTGGTCAGGACCCTCGGGCTGCCCAGGTGGTCAGAAAAGAAGAAGCGGGCGCCGCCGCCGTGGGTGCGGGTGGCGATCAGGCCCAGGGGGCCGTGGAGGAAGTCCTTCTTGTGGGTCCAGACCTCGCCGGGATTGCCCGGCTGGTAGAGCCCGAACCCCAGAACCTCGTACTCGCGCAGAAGCGAGCCGCCCAAGTCCCGGTAGGTCATTTTGCGGACCCCAGTGGCGCCATCGAACTCCATCAGCCGGAGGTCGCCGGGGCCGTAGAGGTAGATGTACTCCTGGAAGGTGCCGTCGGGGAAGGTTCGCTTGTAGCGCTGCTGCATGTTCAGCGCGTCGTAGGTCCACTCCCGCACGGGGCTCACCCCATCGGCTTGGAAGCCCGCGCGGACCAGGTTCCCGGCGCCGTCGTAGAAGTGGTTGACGCCGTCGATGGTTTTGCCCAGCTGGCGGTTCTTGCCGTCGACCATCCAGTACTGCCAAGGCT
>JAXHTF010000369.1 GCA_034211275.1 Acidobacteriota bacterium | reverse complement strand
CGCGTCCTGAGCTTCCAGCAGGCGGGCGAAGAAGGGCTTCTTGGTGTTCTCGTTCGGTTGCATGAATCCTCCTTGGTTTGAGGGTTGAGATGAACCTTCGAGGCGCAGAAGCGTCAGCTCCTACCACTCCTCGTCGTCAGTGGGGTATTTGAGCGTGTGCGGCGGACGTCCCGGGGCCGGGTTGTGGCCCGGCTCTTCCTGCTGCTGAATCTCCAGCAGACGAGCGAAGAAAGGCTTCTTGGCATTCTTGGTCTGGTTCATAGTGTCCTCCTAGAAAAATGATTGGATCGCTGGAAGGTTTCAGTCGAGGCGGCTCACCACTCGTCGGAGTCGGAGGGCGCCTTCATCGTCTGGTCCGGCTTGTCGAAGCCCATCTTCTGGGCGTCCTGCTCCGGGCGCTGCGCCTCCAGCAGGCGGGCGAAAAACGGCTTCTTGGGGGTGTTGTTCTGCTTCATGGGATGCTCCTTCAATGAATAAGACGTTGCTTCGTGAAAATTCTTACCACTCGTCCCCGTCGGAGGGGTACTTCATGGTCTGCTCGGGCTTGTCGAACTCCATCGTCTCCGGCTTGTGCTCGGAGCGCTGAGTCTCGAGCAAGCGGGCGAAGAAGGGCTTCTTGGAGGTTGGGGTGGTTTTCATGAGGTCTCCTTGACAAGGAGGGCCCGAAGGCCCGGTGAAATGGCGGCGGCGAACCGTTCGCACACCGTCCAGGAACGAACGCGATCCCAGGGCCGAACGAGTCGGCCGAGCAAGTTGTGTAAGTGGGGCCTCGAAGGAATTCGGGCGGTCGCGCTCGGGAGATCGAGTCGAACGACCTGGGAGAATCTACCCGGTCTCTGGCCACATCGTCTTCAGGCACGTGGCCGACCGAGACTGCGGAATGAATCGACGCTGGTGGGATGTCTCCTGACCAACCAGTATAGCAGTCAGGACTCCGAGATGATTCGCTGGATCTCACTGTAGATATTGCACCTACGCTCACGTAAGAATCCCACCAAGGTCAGGCGGAAGCGGCGGGCGGTGGCCACCGCCAGGCTGCTGGGAGCAGAGACCGCGCAGAGCACCGGAGCCTCCGCGAGCAGACATTTTTGTACCAGCTCGAAGCTGGCGCGGCCGCTCACCATCACCAGATGCCGGTGCAGCGGCAGCCAGCCCTGCTCCAAAGCATGGCCAAGCAATTTGTCCAGGGCGTTGTGCCGGCCCACATCCTCGCGGCAGGCCAGCAGCTCGCCGCCGGTGTCGAACAGGCCCGCGGCGTGGAGGCCGCCGGTGGTGGCAAAGACCCCTTGGGCTCGGCGCAGGGCCTCCGGCAGCTGGTAGAGCACTGTCGCCGGAATCCGAGGGCCCGGCGGCAGCTCGGGGTGCCGGGGTAGCTCCAGGGCTTGGAGACTCGATTTGCCGCACAGCCCGCAGGCGCTGGTGGTGAGGAAGTGCCGCTCGAGGGTTTGGGAGGGGGGTTCCAGCCCGTCCCGCAGGCGGACCACCAAGACGTTCTCGCTGCCGTCGCCGCCGCGGGGCAGATGGCCGATGGCGGCGACGTCCTCCCGACGCTGGATCACCCCCTCGGAGAGCAGAAAGCCCAGAGCCAGCTCGCGGTCGGCGCCGGGGGTGCGCATGGTCACCGCCGCGGTGCGCATCTCTCCCCCGGCCACCAGCCGGATCTCCAGCGGCTCCTCCGCGGCGATGGCGTCGGGGATCTCGGTGGCCACGCCGTCTTCCACCAGCACCACCTCGGCGGTCATCTGGCGAGGGTCCTCCACCAGCTTCGGGTTTCGGCCAGGGGAAGATGGGCCACTGGTGGTAGGGCCGCTGGGTTTGCTCATGCACGAAGTGTATCGCTCTCAGGGCTCGTCTCGCCGTCGGGGCCGGGGGGCGGAGGCCGGTGCTGCTGCTGGAGCTCTCCGCCCCCCGGCGGCCTGAGGCGGAGTCCCGGGGAGGGCGCCGAGGGGAGTGCTGGGTTCGGCGCTCGATCCCGCAAGACTCCTGGGAAGCCTTCAGGACTGCCTAGCAGCCTGTGGTGAAAGTCGAGCCGCGCTGCGAGCGGCCCTTTTCCGCCGAATCTTCGTTCGAAAACCTCGCCGATACCCGCATCGCCTGCGGTTTTCCGGCCTTGATTCGACGAAA
>JAXHTF010000368.1 GCA_034211275.1 Acidobacteriota bacterium | reverse complement strand
CCGGCCGTGTCGCTTCCCGCTCGCTCTTTTCTTCCAGCCCAACCGACAGTCCCGGCCTCACACTCTTTACCTGCAGCCACAGGTCACCCGCAGCCACAGGCGATCCCAAGGGCCCTGCACACGCGCTGCATCCTCTCCTCCCTCACTCTCCCGACATAGCGCCGCAGCCGAGCCTGCTCGACGGTGAAGAGATTGCACAGGTTGACGCAGGAGGTCTTCTTCAAGCCATCCTCGATCCCCAAGGCCACCTCCGTCGGGGCACCGCGCAAAGTCGAGGTCACCGCAGCGACCGTTACCGTATGCAGCACGGGAATCAGGGACGGGCGGCTGAGAATCAGTACCGGGCGCTTTTTGTCGGGTCGGGGAAGGTCGAGGAGCCAGATCTCGCCGCGGCTCAGTCGGCGGGCCATGACTGCTGATCCACCAGCGACTCGATCTCGCGCAACATGGTGTCGGCTTCTCCCAGGTAAGCGCCCTCCAGGCTGGCCTCGAGGTCTCGCCGCCTCTTGGCTTCCAGGTAAAGCTCCACCGCGGAGCGAATGAACGCCGAGCGGCCGTGCCGGCGCACCTCCGGGTCCGAGTCGATGCGCCGCAGCAGCTCCAAATCCATGGAGACTTGTACGGATCGAGCAGTCATAGAAGAACTATACATGAACCTTTTCCTTCCTTTGTTGGTTGCTGTTGGTGATGGAGCCAGCTTCGAGCTGCCCCACGAGAGCTTTCATCGCGACGTCTCCACCCCGGGGGCCGTGGCGGTCTCGATCCAACACCCGCCGGCGGGTGGGAAGCGCAGTTGAACCTGGCCGTGGAGGTCGGTTCGGAGGATCTGAATCTGGTGGCGCTGGAGGCGGCGCAGGGTCGGGTGGGCGGGGTGGCCGTAGGAGTTGCCGCGGCCGGCGGAGATCCACGCCCGCCGCGGGGCCACGGCGCGCAGGAAGGCTTCGGTGGTGGAAGTCTTGCTGCCGTGGTGGGCGATCTTGAGCAGGTCGCAGGGCAAGGCCTCCGGGCTCTTCGTCAGCAGCCGGCGCTCCGCGGGAGCCTCGATATCGCCGGTGAGGAGCAGGCAGCGTTCTTCGGGCTCTGGCCCCGACCTCGACTCCCCCACCACCGTCGCCCGCAGCACCAGGGAGTCGTCGTTGCCGTCCAGCTCCTCGGAGCCTTCGTCGAAACCGCTGGCCAGGACTTCCAGTCGCCAGCGGCCCAGCCGCCGGATCTCCCCCACCGCCACCGGCCGCAGCGACGCGCGGCGGGCGAGAGCTTGGGCGCAGGGACGACCGAGCCAACGGTCATCCACCCACAGCTCCTCGACCGGCAGATAGTCGACGATCTCCTCCAACCCGCCGCAGTGGTCTCGGTCGTCGTGGGTCAGCACCACCGCGTCCAGCTTCCGGATCCCTCGCCCCACCAGCGCCGGTAGCAAAACCCGCTGACCCAGGCCCCCGGAACGCCAGCCGCCGCCGTCCACCAGCACCGCCCGGCGGCCGTCCCGCAGCACCAGGGCCTCTCCCTGGCCGACATCGAGCATCAGAGCCCGGGGCTCGGGCACCACCGTGTTGGAGAACAGCCCAGGAGAGCCAACGATCAGCAGGAGACCGCCGGCGAGAACTACCGCCGCTCCCCAGCGCCGTGGCCACCAGGTCACCGATAGCATTACCGACAGCAACACCACCGCCAGCGCCAGCGCCCCCCAAGGCCCCACAGCGCTGGCCTGTAGCCAGAGCGGGTGGGGCGGCGCTCCTTCGAGCCACTGAGCCGGGAGAGACCAGGCGTCCAAGATCGGCAGGAGTAGACCGGCGAAGCCCGGAACCGCCAGAGCTATCAGCACCCATCCGAGACAGAGCACCAGCAGCACCCCCGCCCACGGCACCACCAAGAGGTTGGCCAGCGGCGCTGCCGGCGCCCAGAGGTGAAAGACCGGCAGGGCAAAGGGCAAGGTGGCGATTTGCGCTGCGACGGTGGCCGCCAGAGGTTGGGCGAGGAAGGCCGGCAACCTCCGCCAGCGGCGCGCCAAGGCCGGCGCCAGGAGGACCAGGGAGGCGGTGGCGGAAACGGTGAGCTGGAAGGAGAGCTCGAAGATCAGAGCCGGTGCCGCGACCACCACCGCCAGAACGAAACACGCCAGGGCATTGACCGCCACCGGAG
>JAXHTF010000367.1 GCA_034211275.1 Acidobacteriota bacterium | reverse complement strand
GCGCCTTCAGTTTGAGGCAGTCTCCGCCTTTGATCCCGAGGACAAGGCCGTCGCCAAGGTCATCATCGAGAGCCTGATCCTCAGAAACCAGTCCAAGCGCTGGATCCGTCGCGAGGAGGCTAGCTAGCTGAGGTGCTGATCGATGATCAAGCTCCAACTCCTAAAGAACGCGCTCGACTTCATCGATTCCGCGGTTGAGCATCTCGCCAGCAACCCGTCCCCTCGGGACCTCGAGTACGCCATCATCAACCTAGCCATGGGTATCTAGCTGCTCTTCAAGGCCAGGCTCGCTGAAGAGCACTGGGCGCTTCTCGTCACCAATCCGGAGAAGCTGGCGGCAACTTCCTAAGGTCCTAAAACCTGGCACTGAAGCCAGCCAGGCTCCGCCCGAGCCCTGCCTCGCACCACCCGAGCGACCCACCGACTCAGTTCAGTGACACCACCTTCCTCGGCCGTCAACCTCAGAAGCCACAGCAACCGCGACTCGGACTGCGTCTCCTACGCATTTCCACTGCCGCAACTCCCATTGGGGCAGTACACTACGCATGAACTGAGCAGGCGGAAGCCTTGGTTGACCTCAAGCCGGCTCGTCGGCCTTCGACGCCGTGTACTCCGCCTCAACTGCGTCTACCAGCGCCAGGTGATCATCGGCCGAGAAGGGAATCTTCGCTTTCTTGAAGGCCGGCGCCGCCATTGCCACCGCCTCGCGCATTGCCCAGAAGATGAAGCGCTCTGGGTCCTCCGCTTCGAGCTCCTCCTCCGGCACCGCCACCTGAATCATCAGCAGCTTCTTCTTTCGAGAGAACGTGCCCGAACGTAACCCATTAAAGTCAACAGCGCTCAGGTTTCCAGGCAGGTGAAACACAACGTTGAGTGACGCCTCAGAACCGATGGAGGAAGTGCCCCGTCTGGCCTGAATAGCCAGGCCGATCCTGGAAGCCGCATGTTCCATGGGGCTGTGCTCGGCGTCGGGCCCACCAGTGACGATCCCAACGTACAGGCTCACAAACCACCCCCGGCTCCAGCCCAAGGTTCGAGGTTCAGAGGACCGGGATTGGTCTCCACAAGAAGTCGCTCACGTTGCAGCATCGAACGACGAGGACCTTGATCGAAGAGCCGTAAACGCTTGTCAAGGAGGAAGTCAGCGGGATAGCGTGCTCGAGGATTCTGCGTGATCCCCCACTTCAGGAGATTCCCTTCCAGGTCCTCAAGGCGATAGAGAAAGGCCGTTCTCGGACTCATCAAGGAGTTCCCGTGCACACTGTCTACCGCGCGGCTCCACTGTGCAAAACCAGATCGCGGCTGATAGAGGGTAGCGCCGGTACTTCCCGGCCGGTGCGCCCTCATGAACCGCCTAAACTGCGCCGTCGTAGGTGTACCCTCGATCCCCGCGCGACCCTTCCACGCCTTGTAGGCCGCGAGGCGCTGCTCGAGAGCGGGGTTGATCGCTCCCCTCCCTGGGGCAACCGGCACTTCGAAATCTGCGGCATACCTAAACTGACGCGCGACCTCCTCGGCACCTTCGCCTAGCCCTTCCCGCGCAGCAACTCCGAAGTCACTGAAATCAGCGAGGCGGGCAAGCCTCGTAGTGCCAACGCCTGTCACCAGGTGTATGCCTGCGTTCGTCCAGGCAGCCGCCGTCGGGCTCATGCCGGCTTGCATCAGCTTTCGCTCGACCATGGTGGCCGAGGGTGTGCCGAGGAAAATCGTGATCAGACCTGTCGAAAGCTCGTCGGCACCGAGCGCAATTAGCGCGGATGACGTGCCGAGTGAGCTCACAAACGCCAGTGAACCAGCGGCGATCTCCGCAACACCAGAGACAGCCTGGAGCCCCCCGACCAGGTTGGTCCCAGCGCGATCACTAAGACCCCGGTACATCTCTGCGCTCTCGCCAGGCGAGAGGTCCTTCGCCCAGTGGCTATAGACGTCTCCGAAGCGAGCGGTCCGCAGCCCGAAGCGATCCACGAAGTTCAACGGATCAAAGTTGAAGGCCTGGTAGAGGTTGGTGGAGTCGATGGGTCCTAGGGGATCAGGTTGGAGGAAGTTTCGGGAGGACCCGTCATACGTACTGCTGGGGGGTTCGTACTCGCCCAGGTGCGCCGGAAACAGCCGGAAGCGCTGGTGGGTCTGTGATTGCGTTGCC
>JAXHTF010000366.1 GCA_034211275.1 Acidobacteriota bacterium | reverse complement strand
GGAGCCAGGGCCAGCCCCAGGGCGCTGAACAGCAGAGCCGCCAGCGGCGGGAAGAGGAGCAATACCGGCAAGGCTGCCACCGCCGCCATACCGGTGGCCGCCAACCGCTGTTCCGCCGGCTCTTCCCCGAACTCCGCCGGGGGCTGCCGTAGTGCGCTCCCCAGGATGAAGGCGAACGCGAAGAGGGTGGGCCAGAGGAAGAGATAGCTCACCCCGGGCAGCAAGAAGGTGGTGGCCAGGGTCAGGACCACCCACAGCAGGGTGGATCCAAGGGCAAAGCCCAAGACGCCGTCCCGGGGCAGCAACAGCCGACACGCCAGCCAAGTCAGTCCGAGCGCCACCAAGCCGAAGCCCCAGGCATACACCGACATCTCGTAGCCCATGCCGAAGGGGAAAAAGCCCTGGAAGTCCACATCCAGGCTACCGGCCTGCTGCCACAGGAAGAAGCAGCCACCGCCGGCCACCACCGCCGACAGCAGGCCGCCGAAGAATCCTGCCAGCACCGACTTGACGGAAATCCGCCGCCGCCGCCGGGCGAGCACCCAGGACACCACCCAAAGCACGGCGGCGAGGATCGCCAGCGCCAGAGCCAGGGTCCCGGAATAGGAAACCAGCCAGCTCCCCAGGGGATTGAAGTAGACCTTGTCTCCCTGGCTGCGAGCCTGGCTCAAGTCCGCCTGGCCCAAGCTAAGGGCGAGGGAGAGCATGTAGGAGCCGTGATGCTGGAGGCTCGCCGGATCCAACGCCTCCACCGTATCCAGAGCCGAGTGGTAGTTGGGAAAGCCGTCGATGAAGGCGAAGTCCATGCCCGGCAGACCGCGACCTTCGAAGATCGTGAAGTCCGTATCGTTGGGCATGTACTTGAACACCTCGTAGGACAGCGAGGTGGCCACCGGTGCCGGGGTCTCCGCCAGCCGATCCACCAGCCAGCCATTGTCCTGACTGGTGCGGAACATGCGCGCTGCCCCGCCCCGCCCCCGGGCCTCGAAGTTGAGCACCATCCCCACGTCTCCGAGCCACGGATCTGAGTCGACGAAGGCCCGGGCCCCCACCAATCCCAACTCCTCGGCGTCGGTGAAGAGAAAGATGATGTCGTTGGTCAGGCCCCCTCCCTGGCCTTGTCCCTGGCGTAGGGCTCGGGCCGTCTCCAGCATCGCCGCCACTCCCGCACCATCGTCTGCGGCGCCGGGACCGGTGGGCACCGAATCGTAGTGGGAGACCAACATCACCGCCTTGCCATCGCCAGTGCCTGGCAGCCGCGCCACGATGTTCTCCACCGTGACGTATTGCAGGGCTCCGATGCCCCGCCAGGGAAAGAGCAGGCGGCTGCGCCGCACCTGGGGATCGAGATCCAAGGAGGAGAGCTGGGCAACCAGGTAGTCCCGAGCTTGGGCCAGGGCCGGCGATCCCGTGGGCCGCGGTTCTTGGGCGAGAACCCGCACGTGCTCGAGGGCCCGGGCGGCGGAGAAAGCTTCCGGCGGCGCGTCCGCCGGCTGCGGATCCGGCGACGCCTCAAAGGTTTGCAGGCCGAGGCCGATGAGACCGGCGAAGACCGCCAGGGCCAGCAACGCCGGCAGAGTACGGCCGGCGGTGGAAGCCTGAGGGGAGTTGGAACGATCGGTCATGACACACCTCTCCAAGATCAGATCATTGAGCGCAACAAAGGATCAGGCGCCGGCAGCGGACGGAGCATCCTCGCCGGAAGCGGAGCTGACGGATCGGGCCAGGCTGGCGGCGGCGATGGGTTCCAGGAGGCGCTCCAGGTCGAGCAGGAGCAGAGGCTGATCGCCGGGATCCACCATCGCCAAAGCGGCACTCTGCTCCTCCTGACGCATCTCCGCCGGCGGTTCCTGGTGCTCGCTGGCGGCGATAGCCAGCATTTGTTCCACCGCGTCCACCAACAATCCCACCGGGCCGGCAGCGGCGAGGGCCACCAGGATGCGGCTGGCACCGGCGACCTGCTGCTCCGGAAAGCCCAGCCGCAAACGCAGATCCACCACCGGCAGCACCCGGCCGCGCATATTGGTCACCCCGCGAATGCCCTGGGGAGCGTGGGGGACCCGAGTGATGGAGTCGACCCTCAGAACCTCCTGCACCACCTGCACCGGTAGCCCGTAGCGGCGATCCGCGATGTCGAAACAGACCCACGGCTCCCGGGCCTCCCGC
>JAXHTF010000365.1 GCA_034211275.1 Acidobacteriota bacterium | reverse complement strand
CCAGGAGAGCTGTTCATCGGCGGCACCGGGATCGCTCGAGGCTATCTGGGGCGTCCGAGCTTGACCGCGTCCCGCTTCGTGCCCGATGAACAGCTCTCCTGGCGCCCCCACAGGCATGGGCTGGCCCAGGGCATTCAGCACGTAGACCTGCTGTCCGGCGATGGGGCGGCCGATGGGCAGATCCAAGGCCGAGGGATCCTCCGAAACCGATGCCGGCACGAAGTGCACCGTATTGGTCACCGTCGTCTCGGTCAGACCGAAGACGTAGAGCGCCGGCAGCTCCCAGGCCTGCCAGGTCGCCAACCGTTCCGGCGACGGTTTCTGGGTGCCCAGCATCACCAACCGGAGCGACTCCGGCGGACGCATCTCCCGCTCTTCCAGGTCCCGCACCCACTCCTGCCAATACACCGCCGGCAGCTCCATCACCGTCACGCCCTGCTCCGCCACCACCGACTCCAGCTGCTCCGCCGAAAGCAGCAGATCCCGCCCCGGCAGCACCACCGAGGCTCCCGCCAGCAGCGCCGGAATCACTTCCTCCACCACCACGTCGAAGCTGATGGAGGCGAATTGCAGCACCCGATCCTCGGCGCTCAGCTCGAGCTGATGAACCATCTCGTCGGCGTAGATCACCATCGCAGCGTGGGACACCGCCACACCCTTGGGAACACCCGTGGAACCCGAGGTGTAGATCACATAGGCCAGGCTCTCCCCATCCAACTCCAGAGCCGGCAGCTCCGGTGCGGGATCCTCGCCGCCGAACGCCGACTCCACCACCACCACGGTGGTTCCCTCCGGCGCCAGCTGGCCCAACCGGGGGGCCAGCCGAGCGGTGGTCAGCACCACCGGCGCCGCCGAATCCGTCAGCATCGTCTGTAGCCGATCGTCGGGGTATTCCGGATCCAGCGGCAGATACGCACCACCGGCTCGCAGGATCGCCACCAGGCCGCACACCAGCTCCGGCGAACGCTCCGCCGCCAGCGCCACCAACACCTCCGGCCCCACCGACTGCTCCTGCAGCGCCGTCGCCAACGAACGGCTACGCTCGTCCAGCTCCCGATAGCTCCAGCTGGTCCCGTCGTGGGAACGAACCGCAGCGGCATCGCCCTGCTCCTCGGCCACCGCCGCAAACCGTGCGGGGAACAAGCGGGAAGCGGCCAGCGTCGGCTTCACCGGCTCGCCGGTGGCCCATTCCACCTCCAGCTGCTGGCGCTCCGGCGCGGTGAGCAGGGACAGGCTCGAGACCGGCGCCTCGGACCGCGCCACCATGCCGTCGAGCAGTTGCTGCAGGTGGCGCAGCATGCGTTCCACAGTGCTGTCGTCGTGACGCTGGCGGTTGTATTCGATATCCAGCGTCAGCACCGGCTCGGGATAGGCCACCAGGGTCAAGGCGAAGTTCGAGCGCTCTTCCGTACCGGTGTCCGCGCTGGTCACGCCCTCCGCCGGAGCCCCTTCGGCACCTGCTTCCGGCGCAGCTTCACCGCCTTCTTCCGGTGCCTCTTCCGGCGCCTCGTCCAGCGGATAGTTCTGGAACACCATGAAGGTGTCGAAGAGGCCGTCGCCGCCCGCCATTCCGGCCCACCGCTGGACCTGTGCCAAGGGTGTGAATTCGAATCCGCGGAGCTCCAGCTGCTTGGCCTGCTGGGCCTGGAGCCATTCGAGCACCGAGGAACCCTCCTCCTGAGCCCGGGGCATGCGCACCCGCGTCGGCAGCGTGTTGATGAACAGGCCGACCATGTCCTCGACCCCGTCCAGCTCCGGCGGACGACCCGAAACGGTGACGCCGAAGACCACGTCGTCGACGTTGGCGTAGCGCGCCAGCAGCAGCGCCCAGGAAGCCTGCACCACCGTATTCACGGTCATGCGGTGTCGGCGCGCAAAGCCCTGCAACCGCTCGTGGAGCGACCGCGGCATGATCCCTTCGCGCTCGCCGTACTCGCGGCCCTGGTCGCTCTCCGGGCGGTCGAAAACCACCGGCGTCGGCTCGTCGAAACCCTCCAGCCACTCCTTCCACCAAACCTTGGCAGCGGCCAGGTCCTGACGCTCCAACCATTCGATGTAGTTGCGGAAGGGCGGCGCCTGCGGCAACTCCAGCGTCTGGCCCTCCCGCGCCGCACCGTAGAGGCGTTGGAATTCCTCGAAGACCAGCGGCAGGCTCCAGCCGTCCAGCAGGATCTGGTGGAAGGACCACACCAGCTGGTAGCTGTTCTCCGCCACCTGCGCCAGCAGC
>JAXHTF010000364.1 GCA_034211275.1 Acidobacteriota bacterium | reverse complement strand
CACAGCTCGGCAGGGACCGTTCCTGCGTGGGCGTCGGTGGTCGGGCCCTGCGGTGGCCAGGGGGCCATCCTCGGATCCCGCCACCGCCTCATACCGGCAGTGGATGACGGAAAGCTGGGGAGGAGTGAAAGAGAGTGGTGTCGCTATGGAAGAAAAGCATTGGAGACGATAAGGCCGATTCCGATACACTGCGGCTCAACCTATGAATTTGAGCAGCTTCTCCCTGGGGCCCGACGACCTGGCCTTCGCGACGGATCTCTACCAGCTGACCATGGCGGCGGCCTACCATGGGCGGCCGGAGGCGCCTCGGGCTTGTTTCGAGCTCTTCGTGCGCCGCCTGCCGGAGCACCGCAACTTCCTCGTCTTCGCCGGCCTCGAGCAGGCCGTGGCGGCGTTGCGGGAGATGCGCTTCACCGGCGAGCATATCGACTACCTGCGGAGCCTCGACTCCTTCGGCGGGATCCCCGACTCCTTCTTTCAATATCTCCGAGACTTCCGCTTCCGCGCCGACCTCGACGCCGCCGCCGAGGGCACCGTCTTCTTTCCCACGGAGCCCATGCTGCGGGTCACCGGTTCCCTGGTGGAAGCCCAGCTGGTGGAGACCCTGCTTCTCTCCATCCTCAACTTCCAGACCGCCGTCGCCTCCAAGGCCGCCCGCATGGTGATGGCGGCGGAGAAGCCAGCGGAGGCTCCGGTAGCCAAGCTCGCCGAGTTCGGTAGCCGCCGGGCCCATGGCCCCCAGGCCGCCGCCTGGGTCGCCCGGGCGGCCTACCTCGCCGGCTTCGGCGCCACCTCCAATGTGCTGGCGGGCCAGCGCATGGGGATTCCGGTGATGGGCACCATGGCCCACAGCTTCGTCCAAAGCTTTCAGCGGGAGGAAGACGCCTTCCGCCACTACCAGAGCTTGTTCCCCGGCCAGACGATTTACCTCGTCGACACCTACGACACCGTCGAGGGAGTGCGCAAAGCCGTCGAGCTGGGGCTGCCCTTCAGCGGCGTGCGCCTCGACAGCGGGGATCTCGGAGAGCTGGCCCGGCGCTCCCGGGAAGTGCTCGACCAAGGGGGATGGGCCGACGCGCAGATCTTCGGCTCCGGCGATCTCGACGAATATCGCATCGAAACCCTACGCCGGGAGGGGGCCCCCTTCGACGCCTTCGGCATCGGCACTCAGCTCGCCTCCATTGCCGACGCGCCGCACCTCGGGGGCGTGTACAAATTGGTGGCGGTGGAGAAGGACGGACGGTGGCGCCCGCGGCTCAAGAAGAGTAGCGGCAAGGCGACCTATCCCGGCCGCAAACAGGTCTTCCGGACCGAGGAGGATGGAACCTTCACCCGGGACCGCATCGTGCCTCTGGACTCGATGGAGGGCGAGCCGGGCGCGGGGCCGGGCTCCCAGCCACCGCCGCAGGGCGAGGAGGCGCTGCTGCGACCCATCCTGCGCGGCGGCGAGCTGGTTCCGGAGTCGTCGGAGGCTTGGTCCCTGGAAGCAGGGCGGGGGCGGTGCCGGGAACAGCTGCGCAGACTGCCGGAGCGCCTGCGCGCCCTGAGGGTGGCGGAAGAGCCCTATGCCGTGGGCATCCATCCCCAAATCGAGGAGCTCCAGCGGAGCGGAGGCCCGGTGGAATGAGCGGTGGGTTCCCATGACTCCTCGATCCCTCCCACGCCTGGCCTGGGTGCTGGCCGCCGGTGCTGGCCTCCTGCGCGTGCCCTTCGCCGCCCAAAGACTGTGGGATCACGACTCGGTGCAATTTGCTCTCGGGGTCGAGGCCTTCGACCTCGCGGCCCATCATCCCCATCCACCGGGCTACCCGGTCTACATCGCTGCTCTCAAAGCGCTGGATTGGCTCGGGGTGGCCCCCCTCCACGGGATGGTGGCGTTGTCCATCCTCGGCGGCATGGTGGGCACCGGGCTGATGGTCTTGCTCACCGCCCGGCTTCTGGGGTGGGAGCCGGAGGTGCCGGGGCAGGGAGTGCTGGGGGAGCCAGCCCTCGGCGGTGGCTGGAGTCAAGAGCCCCTCTCCGGTCCGGCACCGCCCTTCGCCGGGGGCCTTCTGGCAGGATTGCTCTACGCCACCAGCCCGCTGCTGTGGTTTTACGGCGAGCTACCACTGGTCTACGCGGTAGAGGGCGGGCTCAGCGTCGCCGTGGCCTACGGCGCCGTCACCATGGGCGTCAGTCGCCGTCACTTCGTCGCCGCCTCGGTGGTCTTCGCCCTGGCCGCGGGCATCCGCCCGTCTACCGGAGTGCTGTTGGCACCGCTCTTCCTC
>JAXHTF010000363.1 GCA_034211275.1 Acidobacteriota bacterium | reverse complement strand
CGAGAACCGGGCGGCGGGCGGCGGGTTTCGGGATCGGGTGGAGGCGCGCCTCGCGCGTGGGTCTGGTCGGGTAGGCCCGGGTGACTCTCGCGAGCCACCCGGGGCCCCCCACAGATCCGTACGTGCGGATTTCCCGCATACGGCTCCTCGGGATCACGGCTTCGCTACGGACGGCAGACCGAGTGGACCGCGATGGCGGTCGGCAGTGGGTAGGTCCGTTGCAGGCGGTTGAAGCGCGTCCAGGTCATCCTGGCGCGCTGTGAGCGGCGGTTCAGCCAGCGTCTCCAGCTGCGCTGCATCGCAGTGCGGAAGCGCTGGAGGGACCAGCTATTGCCGGTTATGCCGTAGTACGCACAGTGCCCCGTGAGCTTCTTGCTCAGCGCTGCGTGCTGCCGCTTGACGCGAAGATGGCGGTGCCGCTGGCACCACTCGTCAATCGTCGCGACTGCCCTCTTGAATCGGCTCGCTGCCGTCTTGCGCTGCACCGCCCAGTTGCCGCGACGGGTAACCCCCCAGTAGTGGGTGAATCCGAGGAAGTCGAATGTCCCCGGCCGTATACCGCGGCCGGGCTTCTTCCCCGAGGGTTTCCGTATAGGGCGCTCGAAGCGCACCAGTCGCGTCTTCTCAGGGTGCATCGTCAGTCCGTACTTCGCCAGCCGTTTCGGCAGGACCGACAGCACTCGTCGCGCGTCGCGTTCGCTCTTGAACACCATGATCATGTCGTCGGCAAACCGCATCAGGAAACACTGGCCCCTCATCCGAGGCTTGACCTCCCGCTCGAACCACGTATCGATGACCTCGTGGAGGTACACGTTGGCCAGCAACGGCGAAATCACGCCACCCTGTGGTGTGCCTGTGTCCGGCCGCAGGACCTCGTCATCCTCCAGCACCCCTGCCTTCAGCCACTTGTCGATCGCACGCCGGATCACTCCGTCGCGCACCCTCTTGTCGAGGAAGCCCCGCAGATGACCCTTGTCCAGATCATCGAAGAAGCTCTGGACATCAACATCCAACACCCACCCCCCGCCCATCTTCATCAGGCGTTGCCACAGGTCCTCCAGGAGCTGGTGCGCCGATCTCCCGGGCCGAAACCCGTATGAGCAGTCCAGAAAGTCCTGCTCGTATACCGCCTCAAGGACCATCGCCACTGCTCTCTGCAGCACCTTGTCCTCGAAGGTCGGTATCCCGATCGGCCGCGTCTTGCCCCCAGCCTTGGGGATGTACACCCGTCTCACCGGTGGCGCCTTGTACTCGCCGGACTTGAAACGACTCAACAGCGATGTCAGGTTCGCCCGAAGATCCTTCCGGTACTCCTCGGCTGTCACCCAGTCCACCCCCGTCGCCCCGCTCTTGCGCGTCCGCGTGTACGCCTCGTACATCCAGGCGAGGTCAATGTGATGTGCCAGCGTCGTGATCACCATCTCCGGTGACCGCCCCGCAAGATCCGCTATCTGAGCAAGTCTCGTTGAGATGCTCCCCGGGCTGTAGCTCCCGGACATCTTTCCCCCCTCAGCTCCGTGTCCCGGCGATCCCCTTCCCTCCTCTGGGTCCCTTCGGGCTCGGTTCCCCAGCCTCATCGGTACTATGGGTCGCTCCGACTCCCTGCCGCCCGTCCCCGCGTGCTCGTTGCCTCGCCCGCGGGTACCACGTGCACCCCTTCTCCCCGCCCGCGGCGGCGGGTGCGTTACCCCCTGCGGGTCAGCAGCGTTGAGCTTTCCTCCAGCGCCGCCACCTCTGGACGTGGAGACGGCAGGGCCTCCCAGGTTCCTGGCGAATCCCTCTGAACACCCGCCACGCTCGTCGACTCCGGTCGGTCCACGACGCCAGGCCTCTTCAGCGCCGCAGTGTTGCCTTCCACCCAGCGGACGGCTTGGGCACCGACAAACAGCACTTTCGGAGCTCCGTTACGTGGCTGACATCCTCGCTCCCCTCCGCTTCGCGGCCCCAGTTACCCGTACCACCGCGGGAGGCTCGCTTCCGGCCGGTGGCCAGCCCTAGCCGAGCGGGACTCTCACCCGCTGGATTCGTCCGAAAGGTTTCCGAGTGCCTCACTTCAGGTCATCTCATCCCCCTTCCCCAGGCTTCGCCTGGCGCACCCGCTGACCCTGTCGCTGCCCCTGTCGCTGTCGCTGAGTCCGGGTCCGGGCGGCGGGACGCGGGGAGCCGGGTCCGGGATCGAGGATGCGCCTCGCGCATTGGCCTGCCCCTGACTGCTGACGCTGCCCCTGTCGCTGCCCCTGTCGCTGTCGCTGAGTCCGGGTCCGGACGGCAGGGCGCGGGG
>JAXHTF010000362.1 GCA_034211275.1 Acidobacteriota bacterium | reverse complement strand
CTGGCGGTGGTGATCGTGCGGCCAAGAACCTGCTCGGGACTAGCGTAGGAAGGGGTCATCCAGCGGCCATGCTCGCCGCTGTCGGGGTTGGGCTGCATGGCGTCGAGAAGCTTGGCGATGCCGAAATCGAGGAGCTTCACCTGGCCGTCGGCGGTCACCAGGATGTTGTTGGGTTTGAGGTCACGGTGGACGATGAGGTTGCGGTGAGCGTGGTGGACGGCGCTGCAGACCTGGCGGAAGAGATCGAGGCGGGGTTCCAAGGTCAGGCGCCAGCGGTCGCAGTAGGTGGTGATGGGAAGGCCGTGGATGAGCTCCATCAGGAGGTAGGGCTGCCCCGTGGAGGTGGTGCCGCCACCCATGAGCCGGGCGATATTCGGATGCGTCAGGTGGGCGAGAATCTGCCGCTCCCGCCGGAAGCGGCGCCGGGCTCCGGGATTGAAGGCCCGAGCCAGCACCTTCACCGCCACCCGATGCTCGAACTCCGAGTCCTCCCGCTCCGCCAAGAAGACCACCCCCGAGCCACCCCGCCCGATGGGGCGGATCAGCCGATAAGGACCGACGGTGGAACCGATCCACTCGGCCTCGACGAGAGCTTCTTCATCAGCCAGGGCGCTGTTTGGCACCGCTTCGAGGAAAGGATCCGAGCGATCCTGCTCCAACAACCGCCGAACGATGGAGCCCAGCTCTGGATCGCGGTGGGCCGCGGCCTCCAGAGCCGCATCCCGCTCCTCCGTCCCGAGGGAGGCCAAGCGGTGGAAGAGATCCCGGGCCTGCCGCCAGAGAGCCAGGGAGGTGGTGGGGCAAGTCCCATTGGAGACAGACCCAGTGGGGGCAGATGCACTGGAGGCAGACCCAGTGGAAGTAGACCCAGCCCGGCCTGCGAGCTCCCGCACCGAATTCCGCCGCACAGCGCTCGACGTCACGAGGAGGGGCCCGCCAGGCGATCCCGCAGCCAGGCGCGGGCGAAGCGCCAGCTGCGGCCGACGGTGGCCCGGCTGACCCCCAGCGCCGAGGCCGTTTCGTCGTGGCTCAGACCGGCGAGAAAGCGCAGCTCCACCACCCGGACAGCGCGCTCGTCGATGGCTTCCAACCGGTCGAGAGCTCGGTCCAAGGCGAGCAAATCCACCGGGGCCGGAGACGAATCGGCAGCGACCGGTCCCGCTGCCTCCAAGGGAGCGACGGGCTTTCCACCGCCGCGTTTTTCACACTGACGGCGACGCCCCTCGTCGATCATCAGCCGGCGCAGCAGCCGGCTGGCGATGGCGAAGAAATGCTGCCGGCTCTGCCATTCGACGCGGCGCTGCCGCAGCATCTGCAAATAGAGCTCGTGGATCAGCTCGGTGGCCTGATACGGCTCCTGGTGCCGCGGGCGCGCTCGATAGGAGGCCGCCAAACAGGAAGCGGCCAGACGACGAAGCTCCGGATAGAGGTGCTCGAAGAGGCGATCACGATCTTCCGGCCTACCTTGAGACCAGCCGGCAAGCCATTCCGCCGTTCTGCCGGTGGTCTCCTCTTCTGCCCACACTGCACTCAATACACACCTCCCAGATGCCTTCGGCTCGGTTGCAAGAGAGAGGACTTCAGCAGCTTGCCGTTGACCTGCCGGCTCACCGTGGAAATTGGATGGAGACTCAACTGTGCCCGCTATAGGCACAAAGAAAGAAAACGCAATTGCTTGCATGCTACTAAAGCATACAAGAAAAATCAAATGTTGGGGTTGTCGATCCCGACGAGGGGTGGCTCAGCTCGGACCTGCGGAGCTCGAAGAAGGGGCAGCCTGCTTGCGGAAGGCCAGGTAAAGCCCTCCTCCTACCACCAGCGCCGCCAGCAATCCCAACGCCGTGGACAGGGTGGGGTTCTTGACGCTGACGTCCATGTAGTACGGGAAGTAGTTCTGACCGGTGTAGTAGAGCCCGAAGTGCACCACCAAGGCGGCGATGGCGGCGCCGGCGGCGGCGATGAGGGGGGTGTCGTGGAGGAAGGTACCGAAGAGGACGGGAACGAAGGCGGCGGCGAAGAAGGCGTAGACGCCCAGCTGGGCGAAGATGATGACGCTCAGGTTGGGATCGACGAGCTGCTGGTAGGCGAGGCCGAAGGAGAACACCGCCAGGCCGACGATGACCACCCGGTTGAGCAGGAAGAGGAAGTGGTCCGGCAGCGAGTGGCCCTTCCAGGCGTGGTGCAGATTGTCGATGAGGTCGTTGGTGATGATGATAGAGAGGCTTTGGATCAACCCTTCGAGGGTCGACATCCCCGCCGAGATCAGGCCCAGGAAGACCAACACGCCGACGAACCACGGA
>JAXHTF010000361.1 GCA_034211275.1 Acidobacteriota bacterium | reverse complement strand
CGTCTGGTCAATGACCGCCTGGAGCAGGACCGATGGCTCCAGCAGCAGCTAGACAAGGCTGATAACGCCAAGTTCGAGCCCCAGGGGCTCGTCGACCTACGCACCTTCCTCGGACTTTCTAGCCCCAATCTCTCACCGGAAGTAAAGAAAGGGCCTTCTTCTCTGGTATAAGTGGTTTGCTCACAGCCACTTAGGTCACCAGAGGAGGGAGGCCCTTCGATGACAGACTGTACCGCCCAGCAGTACCTGTTTCAAGGCTCGGGTCGGCGAGAGGTGGTCGCCGCCTTCAACGGTGGCACGATCACGTCTGACGCCGGCGTGGTCCTGATCCGGCAGGTGGATGAGTGCCGGCGCTTGGTGGAGCGCTTCGCCGCCTGCTTTCAGGACTTTCGCCATCCTGGGCAGGTCGAGCACACGGTCGAAGAGCTTCTGCGCCAGCGGATCTATGGCTTGGTGCTGGGCTACGAGGACCTCAACGACCACGAGGATCTGCGCCGGGATCCGCTGCTGGCCACGATGGTGGGCAAGAGCGATCCGTTGGGTCAGAGCCGCCGGCAAGCTCAGGACCGGGGCAAGGCCCTGGCAGGCAAGAGCACGTTGAACCGGCTGGAGTGGGGCTGCTCGGACGAGGCCGAGGATGATCGCTACCGGCGTATCGCTGTCGATCCCGAGGCCGTAGACCGCTTCTTCGTGGACCGCTTTCTCGACTCTTTTGCTCAGCGCCCTCGCCAGATCATCCTCGACGTCGATGCCACCGACGACCCTCTCCACGGGAGCCAGGAAGGGCGTTTCTTCCATGGCTACTACGGCTGCTACTGCTACCTCCCGCTCTACATCTTTGCTGGCAGCCACTTGCTATGCGCCCGTTTGCGCCGGTCGAATATCGACGCTTCGGCCGGCACCACGCAGGAGCTGTCTCGCATCGTGGCTCAGATCCGGGAGCGCTGGGCGAAGGTGCAGATCCTGGTACGTGGAGACTCGGGCTTTGCCCGCGAGGAGCTGATGGCCTGGTGCGAAGCCAACGGCGTGGACTTCGTCTTGGGCCTGGCCCGCAACCCGCGGCTCGAGGAGGCTCTCTCGGAGACCTTCGACGAAGCCCACGAGATCTGTGAGCGTACCGGCGAGCCCACCCGCTGCTACGGCGAGTGGCAGCACTCGACCCTGGATAGCTGGAGCCGAGAGCGCCGGGTCATCGGAAAGGCCGAGATCACCGAGCGAGGCGAGAATCCGCGCTTTGTGGTGACCTCGCTCCCCGCCCGCCGCTACGCGGCCCGCCGGGTCTACGAGCAGATCTACTGTGCCCGCGGGGATATGGAGAACCGCATCAAGGAGCAGCAGCTCGACCTCTTTGCCACCCGCACCTCCGGCCGGCTGATGCGGGTCAACCAGGTGCGCCTGTGGCTCTCCTCAGTGGCTTACATGCTGCTCAACGAGCTGCGCCGGTTGGGTTTGGCCGGGACCCGGTGGGCCGGAGCCCGGCCCGTGACACTGAGAAACAAGCTCCTCAAGATCGGAGCCCGGGTACGGATCACCGTACGCAAGGTCTGGGTCTCCATGGCTACCGGCTATCCCCACGAGCGACTCTTTGCCCACGTCTATGGCCAGCTCCAGCGAGCCGGTCCGCTACCTGCCTGAAAGCCCCCCGTGCCGGCCACTGCCAGGACGGTCCTGGACAACCCAGGGGCCAAGCGTAGCCGTGGTCTCGAAGCGGCCAACAGCGCCCGCGGGCTCAATGTAGCCCCGTCGCTCAACTCCAGCGACCGAAAAGTGCTCCAACCGACCTCATCCAGGCTGATCTGATAACTCAGAACCACTTCCAGCGACGAACTCAGACTACTCGGTGAGAAGGAAGGGCTAGGGCGCCTTGGTGAAAAGCACCAAGAGCCGGTCGAGGCACGACCCGAGGCAGGTCCGCTACACCTCCAGAATCCGCGAGGCGGTCTCGCGGCTGGTGGAGGATCTGCCGACGGACGAGCCCTTGGAGGCCGCCCGCTCCGCCCGGCGACAGCTCAAGCCCAAGGAAACCAAGAGGGTCATCAAGGCGGCCCTCGAACGCCACTTTCAGAAGGAGGAGCTCAAGCCCTACCAGGCGGAGCTGATCAAGCTGCTGCAACACATCGAGCGCAGCGGCCGCAAGATCATCATCCTCTTCGACGGCCGGGACGCTTCGGGCAAGGGCGGCACCATTCGCCGGGTGGTGCGCTACCTGAACGAGAAGCGCTATCGCGTCGTCGCCCTGGGCAAACCGACCCAGGAGCAGAAGACCGAGCTGCACATGAAACGCTACATCGAGCAGTTCCCCCACGCCGGCGAG
>JAXHTF010000360.1 GCA_034211275.1 Acidobacteriota bacterium | reverse complement strand
CAGACCTTGGTGGTCACCCACACCTCGTCCCGGGGCAGACCGGCAGCCTTCAGTCCGGCGCCCACCCCTTCTTCGTTCTGATAGATCTGCGCCGTGTCGACGTGCCGGTAGCCCATCTCCAGGGCCGCCTCCACCATGCGCTGGGCGTCGTCTCCTTCGAGCTCAAAGGTTCCAAAACCGAGACGCGGGATGCGGGCACCGTAGGCGTTGACGGGTGAGCGAATGGGGTCCTCCGACTCGTCGGCGGGCTCCCCCGCCACTACGGCCTTGGAGCCTCGGATGCGCGATGGGGTTTGCAGTTCGATGTCCATGGGTATCTCCTCTCGTTGTAGAACGTGCTCGTGCTGAGGCCGGAGCTTCGAGCCTGGCGGGATCGAAGCGCTCCCGGCGTAGTCATAGGAGGAGCAAGAATCGTGCTGACCGGCGAAACCCCGAAGCAGGGCGATCTCCGGCGCCGCACCGCCATCGGGACGACTCCGGCGCGGTAGGTTTTTCGACCCCGCTTGTAATTGTCTCGGGTTGTCACTGTCTTCAGGTTGTCATCGTCTTCGGGTTGTCATCGTCTTCGAGTTGTCATTGCCTAGAGTCGGCAACGCTGATCGCCCACCCAACTCATCCAAGCCCCATCGACTCAGGAAGAGCGCCATGAACCACCGCGCCATGAACCACCGCGCCATGAAACACCGCACCGTGCACCCCATCCCAGCTCGACCTCGCCAAGCCCCGAAGCCAACCCACGGGCTGCTATTGATCCTCACCGTCGCCGTTCTCGGTCTCGTCGTCGCGGGGCTCACCGGCTGCGCCTCCACCGCGCCCCAGCCGGGCACTGTTCGACCGGGCACGGGGGATCTCGCCTTCCGGCTGCTGTGGTCCGGAAGCGCGGATCTGGATCTCTACGTGGTCAGCGCCCTGGGCGAGCCCATCGACTACGTGCGCCGTACCGCGCCCTCCCAGGGCACCCTGGACGTCGACTGCAACGTCGGCGAGAGCCGGTGCCCCGAGCCGATGGAGAATATTTTTTGGCCCAGGAACACCGCGCCCCCCGGCGACTACCGGGTGTGGATCGTGCTGGCGGACCCCAAGGGCCTCACGGAAGACGACGAATACCGCCTCCTGGCCCTCGCCCACGGCGCCGTCGCCTGGGAGCGCCGCGGCCTGGTGAGGGACCTGGCAAGGGGTTTCTCCCCAGTTCAGCTGCGTTACCCATGAAGCGTGGCGCCCAATGACCCCATTTCTGCGGATTCCAAGACGCACACTTATCGCCCATGAAACGATATACTAGAAAAATCGGACCACAAGCGATTTTCTATAAATATCTATTGAAGCGCGATAATCTCAGGAAATCGTCTCAGCCAAGATAATCTAAGCCTCTGCTATGAAACTCCGAGAGCTTCCCGAACACTTTGCCACCGTCCTCGGGGACGTTGTCGACTCTCGTGGCTATCCCGATCAAGCAAGCCTGCTCAGGGAGCTCCGCCGGCTTCTCCAGCTGGTCAACCAGAGAGTTCCCGCCCTTCAACCCCTGAGCTGTTCTGTAGGGGACGAGTTTCAGGGTGTTTATGAGTCTCTAAAGGAGGCTCTCCTCGCCACCCTCGCCGTTCAGCTCCACGCCAAGGGATCGTTTGAGGTCCGGTTCGGACTGGGCTGGGGTCCTATCTCGGTTTTCTCGCCGGAGGAGGCGCCCATGGGGCAAAGTGGGCCTGCTTGGTGGATGGCACGAGAGGCCATCGACGAAGCCAAGAACCAGGTTCGGGGCTGGCCCGAAGGAGCTCATAGCCGGTTTCGATGCGATGATCGTTGGACCTTTGGAACGATCAACGCACTGCTTCTCTATCGTGACCAGATCGTCTTCGGTATGGACGAAAAGGATGCGGCCATCGCGTTGGGGCTCCTCGACGGGAAACGCCAGACTGATTTGGCACGAGAGCTGAGCATTACACAATCGGCGGTCTCTGCTCGACAACGGGGCAAGGGCCCTGCGGCCCTCCTGCGCGCTCACGAAGTGATCGCGGAATCCTGGAGTCCCACAACATGATCGGGTTGGCTCTGGTCTTGATGGTGCTATCCATCGGAGACCTCGCCGCTGGTGGCCTGACCGGAGAACCTCGCCGCTGGCGCGACGTCCTTCGCGGCTTCTTGGCAAGCCTGGTCACCCTAGCCGCCGCGACCAGCTTGATCGATCTACCCTGGACCCACTGGCTACTCTTGGCTACCCTCGCCCTTGCGGGCAGCACTCTTTGGCTCTTGAGCAAGCTCAAAGCCGGCCAAGCGGAGAATCGGGGCGATCTACCGGCAGCGCAAAGAAACTCTCTTTG
>JAXHTF010000359.1 GCA_034211275.1 Acidobacteriota bacterium | reverse complement strand
CGCGCAAAAAATTCTCATGGTCTTTCATCGGATGTAGCCGCGCGACCACCGCCATCAGCGGCGCCTCGGCCTCCACACCCCAAAGCTCCCGCAGGGCGGCGGCCGCGTCAGGACGAGGCTGAAATGCCTCGGCGTCGAGACCGTTGGCCACCACTGCGAAGCGGGGCGGTCGAAATCCTCTGGCCCGATGATACGCCACTCCGGCCCGGGAGTTGGCGATGATCAAGCTTACCCGGCTCGAGAAGCGGCGAGATTGGTACAAGGCGGGCCATTCCTTCACTCCCAGCCGCGGGTTGGAAGCCCGCAATCCCCACACCAGCGGGATCGACCCGAGCTCCCCGGCCCGCCGCCCCCGTAGCGCCCGGGCGGCCAGGGCGTTGGCCACGTAGAGGAAGCTGTAGAGCACGTCGGGGCGGTGTCGCCGCAGGGCTCGGCGCAGTCTGCCCAAAGCCGCCAGCCGCTGGCCGAGCTGCGCCGGCAAGCGCCGGGCCCGCTGAGAGAAGAGGCTCTCCATCGCCACCTCCCCATCCTCCTCCAGGCGGCGCCAGTGCACTCCCTCCGGGAAGAGAGTGAGCACCCGGACACCGTGGCCCCGTCGCGCCAGGCCTCGGGCCAGCAGGGCGAGCTGACGCTCTGCTCCCCCGTTGCCCAAATAGCCGATCAGGAAGGTGACGTTCAGGGTCTCGGTTCCTTCGGTCTCAGCTACCGTGGCGCCGGAAGAGGAATTCGTTGCAGCCGTGGCGGCCGCCGCAGGTGGTGAGCTCCTGGAGGGTGAAACCGCGGTCCCGGAAGAAACGGAAGATCTCCTCCGGCTTCGCCGCCTCGAAGGGCCAGCCGCCGATCCAGTCCACCACATCGTGGTAGTGGTTCATCCCCCGGGGGCCGGCGCCGCGATGGCGGGCCAGGGGGGAGCGTCCGCGCAGCAGGTCGACGACGAAGAGCACGCTGCTGGAGAAGAGATAGTAGGCGCCGCTGAGGCACCAGGCCAGGGGACCGGGGAGCCGGTTGTAGAGCCGCTTCACCACTTTCCAATAGCCGGTGAGAAAGGGCTGCTGATTGTAGATGGCGATGCACAACAGCCCTTCCGGCGCCACCAGCTCCGCCGCCGCCTCCAGGGCCCGCCACATGTGGCCGGTGTGATGCAACACGCCCCAGGAATAGACCACATCCGCCACCGGCAGGCGGTCCCGATACTCGGCGTCGAGAATGTCCCCCCGCTCGATGGTCCAGCCGCTGAGCTTTTCCTCGGCTCCCTCCTCCCAGCTTTCGTCCTTGAACGGCCTCGTCTGCTCGAAACGCCGGCGAAGCTCCCGGGCACAAGCCACGGACTGAGTGTCGAAGTCGAAGCTGTGAACCCGCTGCGCCCCCAGCTGCCGGGCCGCCAGACTGAACAATCCACTACCGCAACCGATGTCGAGGAAGGTCGCGCCGATGAGCTCCTCCCGCCGCAGCAGCCGCCGCAGGGAATCTTCCGCCGCCGCGATGCGCTCCTCGTCGACATGCTCCAGAAAGCGCCGCCAATTCTTGCCGAAGGCGAAGCGTTGAGGCGTTCCCGGCTCGTTCTCAGATTCCATGGGGTCCTCGGGATCCCTCGGGGATGTCGTCGTGGTCTTGGAGATGGATGGAGAATAGGGCATTGAGTCCGTGGTCCTCCAGGTTGAATTGCCAGCACTGGCGCTCCGCCGCCAGGTCGTAGAGAACGATGCGGGTGGGCAGATCGCCGGCGGTAGCCCGCTGCCCCAGTCGATGTTTCACCCAGCGCAGGTTCTCGCGGAAACGGCTCGGCCGCAGCCGCGAAAAACCCACCAGCACCAGATCGTCGGTGAGGGGCCGAACGCCGCGGCACCAGCCCAGGGCCAGGCCGCGGCCGTCGATGGCGTTGAGATCAACCACCCGCTCCACCGCCGCCGTCTCCAGATCAGCGAGCACCAGATGCCCATCGACGGTGCTGAAGTAGGCGCGGCGGCTCCGGTTCAGACCGTCGTGGGGCCGCTCCTGACCGATGGCGATGCGTCGCCGAGGATCGCTCAAGGATATCGCGTCCCGCTGCTCGAAGCGGCTGACCCAAACCTCCCCCTGATGCTCGACGAGAAAGTTGGGGTGGGATCGATGGGGCTTGGTGGTGGCCACCCGCCGATAGTCGACGCTCTCGTCGAAGCGCTGGAAGGGCTCCTCGTCCTCCAACACGCTCCACCGGCGGGTCACCTCCCCTTCCAGGCTCACCTCCACCACCAGGTCGAGACCGGTGACGGCGATGAGCAGGTGCCCGCGGCGCCCCGGGCGCACGTGGTGCAGATCGTTGAAGCAGGGCAAGGAAAGATAGCCCA
>JAXHTF010000358.1 GCA_034211275.1 Acidobacteriota bacterium | reverse complement strand
GTGATCTGGGGCAGGCGGGCGACCTCCAGCTGGAACTCCCGGGGCCCGATGACCCCGTCCCCGGAGATGCGCAGCGTGGTGGGGATGAGCCGCGCCTGGTCTCCGGTGCGGCCCAGCATGCCGACGGAGCGATCCTCCCGGAACGCTCCCACCACCGGGCCTAGATTGGTCAGCTTGAAGGAATTGGACAGGCTGGGAATGACAGTGATCACCTCCGCCGCCGCCATCGGCATGTCCACCGGGCCGAAGCCGAGGAACGGATGACCAAAGGCCAGGATCTGCTCCCCCTGGCGGTCGGTGACGGTGCCGGTGGCCGCCAGAGAGAGGTCCCCGCGGATCAACACCGCCGCCACCGGGCTCCCGGGCGCCAGCTCCCAGTCGGCAAGCTCCGCCGCCTCCCCGGACATCACCCCGGAGGAAGCGATCCGCCCGAGCCCCGACTGCAACAGTCCACGGCTCGTCTCGCCAAACCCCGAAGCCGTCCACAACAGCCCGGACGAGGCTTCGTCGGCCATCTTGGGCACCAGCTTGGCCAGCTCCGCGGCCAGAATTTCCTCCCCCACCTCGCCGTTGAGCCACTGCTTCAACGACGCCACTGGACCGGAGGCGGAACCTCGAACCACTGGCTTTCCGGAGGGGGGACCCACTTTCTGATCTACCTTCTGATTTCCGTCGGAGAGCAGGCCCAACGGGGTCCGCATTGTCTGCGGCTCTCCCTTCGGCATCGCCGCTCCCAGCTCGCGCATCTCTGCGATGGGGGTGATGCCCGCGATGGGATCCTTGGAGAAATTCCAGCCGAAGGCGACGGCCCCGGCCAGCCGGCCATCGATGTACACCGGGCTGCCGCTCATGCCGGCGATGACCCCGCTGTGCTCGAGATTCTGGCCGCTGAGCCGCGCCAGGATGGCGGTGGAGCCCGGGCTCGATCCGCGCAGCACTCCCAACACCTCGACCTCGAAGCGCTCCACCTCGCTGCCGGCAAAGACCGACAGACCGTAGCCGCGCTGGCCGCGCTGGATCTCTTCGACACCGATGGTCGGTGCCAGCGCCGCCTGCCCATCCTGAGCCGAGGCCGGAGCCGCGCTCAGCAACACCCCCAACAGGGCGATGGCCACCAGGAGCCACCGGCCGCAGCTTGCGCTCGTCGGGGCCGTGCTCGTCGGGGGCGCGCTCGCCGGGGTCGGCAGCGCTGAAGCCGGCCGTCTCTCAGCCGGCCGTCCCTCAGCCAACCGTCTCTCAGCCGACTCTCGCCATCCTCTTCGCTGATCCATCAAAGCTCGCGTCCCTCCTGATCCTCTGATTTTTCGAGCAACGGTGCAGGGTCGAAGCGACCGCTGCGCAACACCGCCCAGCCATGGCCGCGCCACTGTACCAAGGTCGACGGAGGTCCTCCGGCCAGTGCACCGTCGTCGACCACCGCTCCATCCCAACCCGCCAGCAAGGCCGCCGCCGCGTCGGGATCCGTCACCGGCGCCTCACCGCTGCGATTGGCGCTGGTCACCGTCAACGGTCCCAGCTCCTCCAGCAGTCTGCGCAGGAGGGGATGGTCCGGAATCCGTACCGCCACCGTGCCCGCCGCGCCGTCCGCCGCCGCCAAGGTCTGCCCCGGCGCCAGCGGCAGCACCGCCGTCAGAGCCGCCGGCCAAAGCGCCAGCAGATGATTCAATCCCGGCGCGTCGGGGGCTATGCCCAGGCTCTCCAGCTGGTCCCGATGAGCCACCGCCACCGGCAGCGCCGCCGAGGCGGGCCGCCCCTTCAGCTCGTATACTGCCCGCACCGCCCTGGGGTTGCATGGATCCACCGCCAATCCGTAGGACGACTCCGTCGGGACCGCGATGATACCGCCTCGACGGAGGAGCTCCCGCAGCGGGTCCAGAGGCTCTCCCGGATGCCAGCGGGGCACCGCCTGCGCAGGGGGAAAACCGGCGGCGGAGCTCACTACGAGGAAGCGCTCCGCTGCGAGCTCGATTTCTTGGGATTCGATTTGGCGGGGGAAGGGTCGCGAGCGCTGATGCGCAGCAGCTCTCTAGCGTGGCGCAGCGAGAGCTCGGTGACCTCCTGACCGGCGAGCATCCGCGCCAGCTCCTCGACCCGATCGGTCCGCTCCAAGGTCTCGACTTTGGCGAAGGTGCGGCCGTCCCGAACCTCCTTGCCGACCTTGAACTGCCGATCTCCACAGGCCGCCACCTGGGGCAGATGGGTCACCGCCAAGATCTGGCCACCGGCCGCCAGGCGCTGCAGCTTCTTGCCCAAAGCCGCCGCCTCGGCGCCGCCCACCCCGGTATCCACCTCGTCGAAGACCAGCGTCGGCGTCGCTTTCTGCTTCTCACCGCCGGCGGCCAGCTGCAGCGCC
>JAXHTF010000357.1 GCA_034211275.1 Acidobacteriota bacterium | reverse complement strand
CCGCTCCCGGGGGCAGCTGCGAGAAGCGCCGGTCCATCTATCGTCGCTATGCCATGGAGTGGCGGGATTGCGACAAGGTCAGCGGGGACTCCCCGGGCTGCTTTTCCGTCAATCCCCGGCCCGTCGTCGAGCGCACGGTCTTCCACGACGACCAGCACCGCTGGATCGAGAGCCGCTCTTCCGGCTGGAACGGTGCCGGCCGGGCCCGAGTCGAGGAGGTAGTGGACAACTTCGAGAGCGGCACCCACCGCACCGAGCGCACCGAGACCGGTTGGACCGCCACCGGCGGGACGACTCTGGGCATCGACGGCACCACCGGCTACCTCAACGTCGGCACCCCCTCTGCCTACTTGCCCAACCTCGCCACGCCGTGGATTCTCCACCCCTACGAGACGAAGACCGTCCTCGCCTCCGCCGGCGGGCGCCAGGTGATGGAGGCGAGCTTCAACAACAAGGGCACCAAGACCTGTGAGCGGCTCTGGCGGCTGCCCTTCGGCAGGAGCTCGACGGACCGGGTGACGGCCTGGACTCCCGGCACAGCGGTGGGCGTCAACGCCGGCCTGGCCATCACCGAGATCCGCGCCGGCGGCGACACCGCCAATCTCAGCACCGCCACCCTCTGCTCGGTCACGGGCAGTGCCAGCAACGGCAGCCGCTTCCAGCTCGACCACACCTACCAGGATCTCCAGCTGGCCAGCACCCGCATCGGCGGCTACCCGTTCAGCTACCAGGCGGACATCGACCCGAACACCGGCCTGGTCAAGACCTACTACGCCGTCACCGGCCAGAAGACCGACTACGCTTACGACGGCCTCGGGCGGCTGACCTCAGCCACCCCGGAGACCTCGCTTCACGAGGCCTCGCTCGCCATCCAATACTTCCGCCCCGCCGGCTCTCCGCCCTGGATGAGGATCCGCCGGCTCGACGCAGGCGTGGAGCTGACTCGGGAGGAGCGCTACTTCGACGCCCTCGGCCGGCTCATCGGCGAAACCCGCCAGTGGCCGAAGCCCGACGGCACCGTCTCCACCACCAAGAAGGAGTATCAATTCCACGCCGACGGCAACCTCTGGCGCGAGACGACCTGGCAGGAGATTCCCGTCAACCGCAACCAGTCGACCCGCTACAACCTCTATGACCCCTTCGGTCGCGCTTTCCGGGTCACTCAGCCCGACGGCCAGGTGCAGACGCACTTCTACAAGGGAGAGCGCAACGTCAAGGTGAGCTTCAACGTCGAAGGACCCTCCGGCCCCCAGGAGAGCTGGGTGCGCAAGGTCTTTGACGGCCTCGGGCGGGAGATCGCCACCGTCACCCCGCTCCACCGCACGGACCAGGTCTACGGCCCCACCGGCCAGGTGATCTCCGCCACTCGCCATAGCGGGGGCCTGTCCCAGACCCGGCAATGGTCCATCGACGGCCGGGGCCTCTTGACCGCCGAGCACCTGCCGGAGGTGGGCAGCGGTCCAGGTCTGGGCACGGTGAGCTACACCCGCGACGCCCTAGGGCAGGTCCGGAGCCGCCATGACGGCCGCACCTTCCTCGTCTACACCTACGACACTGGCGGTCGCCCGACGCAGCTGTCGGATGGTACGCGCCTGTGGAAGGAATGGAGCTGGGGCACCAGCAATGTGGGGGAGGAGGACTTCCGCAAGGGCAAGCTGGTCGAAGCGGTGCGCCACAATTGGCTCGATGACGGCCAGGGAGGCTTCGACGACTGGGCGGTGCGCGAGAGCTACGAGTACGGAGGCAGGCTAGGGAAGATCTCCGCCCGCGAGACCGCCCTCGAAAGCCCCACCAGCTACGACCCGACCCTGCGCCAGACCTGGAGCTACGACGCCCTCGGGAGGGTCGAGGTGGTGCAGTACCCCGAATGCGTCCCCGACTCCCTCGGACAGCTCCCCTGCGCCGACGGGGGAGATGTCGTGGCTCAGGACTTCTCGGCCTACTGGAGCTACCTCGGCAACCAGCCTCTCCGAGTCGCGCTCAACGGCACGCAGGAGCCCGAAGGCCTCTACGCTGACTTCGAGTACCATCCGAACCTCCAGCCGTTCCAGGTGAAGTTCCAAAACGGCACCTATGCCATCTACAACCAGGGCACCTCCGGCATGGCTCGCCCCGCCCGGCTCCAGCTGGCCCGGCCGGTGGCAGGAGGAGGTCCCCAAACCCTCTTCGATTCGGGCTTCTACGCCTACGACGGCGCCGGCAACATCACCCAGATCGGCGCCAACCGCTACACCTACGACGAGACCTCGAGGCTGCTGAGCGCCTCGGTGAGCCGCCCCGACGCCGTCTTCAGCGCCGACTACACCTACGACCCCTTCGACAACCTCACCGGCTACCGCCGCACCGGGGAGCCTTGGCAGTACTGGATGGTCGACGGCAAGAACC
>JAXHTF010000356.1 GCA_034211275.1 Acidobacteriota bacterium | reverse complement strand
GCACCGGTGTCCATCTGACCCAGGTGGTTGAACAGGATCTGCGCCACCGGCTGCCGCGCCAGCTCCCGCCGCACCGAGGCCGCACCGTAATCCCGCAGCAGGCCGTAGCCCAAGCCGTTGCTCGGTACACCCCGCACCTGCTCCTTCGCCGTCTTCAGCACCGACGACTCGTCGTCCGCTTCCCGCAGATCCACCAGCACCGGATACAGCGTCGCAAACCAGCCCGCCGTGCGCGAAAGATCCACGTCGTCGAACAGGTCCTCGCGGCCGTGGCCCTCGAAGTCCACCAGCAGCAGCCGCTCGCCGGTCCAGCTCCCCATCGCCTCCGTCAGCGAGGCCAGCAGCACTTCCACCAGACGCGTCCGGTAGGCCTTCGGCGCCTGCTGCAACAGCGCCCGCGTCACCTCCGGATCCAGCGACCGGTGCACCTCGCCCTCCGAGGCCTCGTCATTGGCTCCGGACGTGTGATCCAGCGGTAGCGGCGGGACGTCTTCCCGAGCCGGGTCGGTCCAATACGACTCTTCCTGAGCCAGCGCCTCGCTCGCTCCATACTCCGCCAGGCGCTGGGCCCAACGCTGGAACGACGTCGTTTTCGGAGGCAGATCCGGCTCGCCGCCGCCGGCCAGCGTGGCGTAGACCTCCGCCAGATCCCGCACCACCACCTCCCAGGTGACGTTGTCCGCCACCAGGTGATGGGCGACCAGCAGCAGGCGCTGACGCGCCTCGACGCCATGATCGAAGACCGCAAACCGCACCAGCGGGGGCTCGCCGACGTCGAAGCTCCCCTGCAGCCGACCGCCCGCCCGCTCCTGGGCCGCCGCCCGGTCCGCATCCGACAGCGCCGACAAATCCACCACCACAAACGGCAGATCCACCTCCGGGCCATGGTTGGTCTGGAGCCAGCCCGCCTCGCCCCGGGCGAAGCTCATGCGCAGAGCATCGTGGTAGGTCAGCACCGCCGCCAGGGAACGCTCCAGCAGATCCGCCCGCCAGCGCTCCTTGAGCTCCAACAGCACCGGCAGCGTCGTATGGTGCAGGCTCTCCAGCCCCGACTCCAGGAACCAGCGCTGGATCGGCAGCAGCGGTACCTCGCCGGTCACCGGGCCCTGCTCCGCGTCGATCTCCGCCGCGCTGCCCGCCACCGCCGCCAGCTCCGCCACCGTCGAATGCTCGAAGATCTGACGCGGCGTCACCCGCAGACCTTCCCGGTGCAGACGGCTGATAATCTGAAGGCTCAGGATCGAATCGCCGCCGAGCTCGAAGAAGTCGTCGTAGATTCCCACCTTCGGAACGTTCAGCACGTCCTGCCAGACCTGCGCCAGCAGACGCTCCAGGTCGTCCCGCGGCGGCGCGTAGATCTCCTGCCCCGCCGCTCCCACTTCCCGCGTCAGCAGCGCCTTGCGGTCCACCTTGCCATTGGGCGTCAGCGGCAGCGCTTCCAGCTCATCGAAGACCGCCGGCACCATGTATTGCGGCAGGCTCTCCCCGACGTGGGTACGCAGCGCCCCCGCGTCCAGCTCCGTCCCCGCTTCCGGGACCACGAAGGCCACCAGCCGCGCTCCCGCCGCCATCGGCTGCGGCACCACCGCCACCTGGCGCACCGACTCGTGCCGCGCCAGCACCGACTCCACTTCCCCCGGCTCGACCCGGTAGCCGCGGATCTTGACCTGCTCGTCCAGACGACCCAGGAACTCCAATGAGCCGTCCGAGCGCCACCGAGCCCGGTCCCCGGTGCGGTACAGCCGGCCGCCCTCGTCCGAGCCCAGAGCGTCCGGCACGAAGCGAGACGCCGTCAGACCGGGACGGCCCCAATAGCCTCGGGCGATGCCCGTACCGCCGACGTAGAGCTCCCCGGGAGCCGCCACCGGCATCGAACGACCGGAACGGTCCAGAACGTAGACTTCCTGACCGGCGATGGGATGGCCGATGGGCAGATCCAGCTCCGCCTCCGACGGCGGCTCCGACGACCCTGCGGAAGCGAAGCGGTGCACCGTATTGGTCACCGTCGTCTCGGTCAGACCGAAGACGTAGAGCGCCGGAACGCCCCAAGCGCTCCAGGCCGCCAGGCGCTCCGGCGCCGGCTTTTGGGTGCCCAGCATCAACAGCCGCAGCGACTCCGGAGGACGGGCCCCCCGCTCTTCCAGATCCCGCACCCACTCCTGCCAGTACACCGCCGGCAGCTCCATCACCGTCACGCCCTGCTCCGCCACCACCGACTCCAGCTCCTGCGGTGACAGCAGCAGATCCCGGCCCGGCAGCACCACCGAGGCGCCCGCCAGGAGCGCCGGGATCACCTCTTCCACCACCACGTCGAAGCTGATGGAAGCGAATTGCAACACCCGGTCCTCGGCGCCCAGCTCCAGCTGGCGCACCATCTCTCGGGCGTAGATCAGCATCGAG
>JAXHTF010000355.1 GCA_034211275.1 Acidobacteriota bacterium | reverse complement strand
GCGGGCGTTGCGGATGGGCTTGCCGTAGGGAATGCTCGGCCACCAGTCCGGCACCTCCCCGATGGGGAAGTTGTTGGACCAGATGGTGGCCTCGGTAGCGCCGCCGAGGCCGATGAAGCGCACCTTGGGGAAGACGGCGCGGATCTGGTCCGGCAGGGTCACGGGAATCCAGTCGCCGGAGAGGAAGACCAGCCGCAGCGGCGAATGCGCCACCGGCTCGTCCGGGAGCATGGGCACCAGCTGCTGGAGCGCCGCCGGTGCCGAATCCCAGAAGGTGATGGGCTCGTCCGTGAGCAGGCGCAACAGGCGGCCGGGATCCTTGATCTCCGCCTCGCTGGCCACCCGCACGGTGCCGCCGGCGGCGAAGATGCCGAAGAGGTCGTAGACCGAGAGATCGAAGGAGAGGGCGGTGACCCACAGCAGCCGATCCTCGGGGCCGACGTCGAAGGTCTGGTTGACCCAGTCGAGAATGTTGACCACCGGCTCGTGGAGCTCCACTACCCCCTTGGGAGTGCCGGTGGAGCCGGAGGTGAAGATGGCGTAGGCGATGTCGTCGGGACCGACGCCGCGGTCCACCCGCCGGGCCTCGGCGCCGTCGACGGCGGCGGCGCCATAGAGCGCTACGCCGTCCGCCTCCTGCAGAGCGTTCTCCTCGGGAAGCTCGGCGAGATCCGGCACCACCGCCGCATCGATGGGCAACGCGGTGCCCTGGAGCTCGTTCCAGAAACGCTTGTGGACCACCAGCACCCGGGCCTCGGCGGTTTCCAGGATGGTGGCCACCCGCTCCGGCGGGAACGAAGGATGGAGGGGCACGTAGAAGCCGCCGGTCTTCATCACCGCCAGCGCCGCCGCCGCCATCTCGCCGCCGCGCTCCAGGTGCAGGCCCACGGCCTGGCCCCGGCGGATCCCGAGCTGCACCAGCAGCGAGGCCATGCGGTTGGCCCGCTCCTCCAGCCGGCCATAGGTGAAGGTTTCGTCCGCTTCCTGCACCGCCACCGCGTCGGGGCTGGCGTCCACCCGATCCTCGAACAGGCTCACCAGGGTGGCCTGGCGGGGGAAGTCGCCGGCGGTGCGGTTGGAGCCCCAGAGCACCTGCTCCCGCTCCTCCGGGGTCATCAGCGTCAGCTCCCCCACCACGGTGTCGGCGTCGGCGGCGATGGCCTCCAACATGACGCGGAAATTCTTCGCCATGCGCTCGGCGGTGGCGGTCTCGAAGAGATCCGAGTTGTAGCCCATCCAGCCGACGAAGCCGTAGGGCATCTCCTGAAGGTCGAGCTCCAGGTCGAGGCGGGCGGTGGTCTCGCGGAATTCGTAGCGTTCCAGGGTCAGCCCCTCCGCCACCAGCTTGGGAATGGGCACGTTCTGGAACGCGAAGAGCACTTGGAAGAGGGGGTTGCGGCTGGTGTCCCGCTCCAGGGACAGAGCCTCCACCACCCGCTCGAAGGGCACGTCGTGGTTCGACAGTCCCTCCAGCGTGGTCTCCCGCACTTGGCGCAGCAGCTCGCGGAAGGTGGGACCGCCGCCGAAGTCCGTGCGCAGCACCAAGGTGTTGACGAAGAGCCCGATGAGGTTCTCCAGCTCGGTGCGGTTGCGGTTGGCCATGGGGGTGCCCACCAGCACGTCGTTCTCCCCGGTGTAGCGGTGGAGCAGCGTCTGGTAGGAGGCCATGAGGGTCATGAAGAAGGTGGCGTCCTCGTCGGCGGAGAGGGCCTTCAAGCGATCCGTCAGCGAGCTCGGCAGCACCAGGGTGATGCGCCCACCGCGGAAGGTCTGCACCGCCGGCCGGGGGCGATCCGTGGGCAGGGCCAGCAGCGGCGGCGAGCCTTCGAAATGCTCCACCCAATAGGCCAGCTGGTCGTCAAAGACGCCGCCGTCCTCGAGCACCGAGCGCTGCCACATGGCGTAGTCGCCGTATTGCACCGGCAGCTGGGGCACCTGGGCGGTGCCGCCATCCGCCAGAGCCTTGTAGTGGCCCACCATCTCGCGGAAGAAGACGCCGGTGGTCCAGGTGTCAGAAATGATGTGGTGCATCACCGCCAGGAAGACGTGCTCCTCGGCGCCCATGCGCAGCAGCAGCGCCCGCCACGGCGGCCGCCGGGCGAGGTCGAAGGGAGTACGGGCGCAGCGGTCCACCAGCGCCTGGCTCCGGGTCTCGGCGACTTCGTGGGGCAGCCGCGAGAAATCCACCAGCGGCAGCGGCGCCGTGGGCTCCGCCGCCACCTTCTGCACCGGCCGGCCGCCTTCCAGGCCGAAGGTGGTGCGCAGGGTGTCGTGGCGGGCGACGGTGCGCCGCAGGGCGCGCTGGAAGAGGCCCGCGTCGAAGGGACCGGAGAGGCGCACGCCGGAGGGGATGTTGTAGGCGGCGGTGCCCGCCTGCAGCGGCTGTGGTTCATCGAGCAGCTGCAGGCG
>JAXHTF010000354.1 GCA_034211275.1 Acidobacteriota bacterium | reverse complement strand
ACCGACCCGGTGGAGATCGCCGCTCCGGATCTGCCGGTGCGCAGATTCAAGCTCCATCGCTTGCAGCGCAGCTCGGTGGATCCGGTGGTCCGGGATGCCGATTGGGATCGTCACACCGACACCTTCTCGGTACCCGCCCGCACCGCCGCGGTCTTCGTGGGCAAGCCCGACCGGGGCCACGGCGACTGACCTAGTCGTCTGCTCCTGAGCCTTGCACTGAGCCTTGCACTGAGCCTTGAATGGGCCCGCCGGGGGATGAGCCCTCGGCGGGCTTTTCCAGCGCTGTTATGCTCCGCCCCAGGAGGCGCGACCATGAGCGACGAGCAGCAGACCCAGACGGTGGAGAGCCCTGCCCAGGGCGAGGAGACCCTCACTTCCGCCTGCATCCTCGACTGTCCCGACGCCTGTGGCCTGGAGGTCACGGTGGCCCCGGGGGAAGCCGGGCGGCGGCGGGTGACCCATATCGGCGGGGTCCAGAACGGTCACCCCACTACCCAGGGCTTCATCTGCCGCAAGGTCGGCCGTTTCGCTGAACGCCTGGAGCATCGCGACCGCCTGCTCTATCCCCTCCGCCGCACCGGCCCCAAGGGCTCCGGCAGCTTCGAGCGCATCTCCTGGGACGACGCCCTGGGGGAGATCGCTCGCCGCTTGGAAGAGATTACCGACCGCTGGGGCGGCGAGGCCGTGCTCCCTTGCCACTACGGCGGCTCCAACGGTGCCTTGAGCGACGGCTTCCTCGACTACCACTTCTTCGCCCACCTCGGCGCCTCCCGCCTCGATCGCACCATCTGCGCCGCTCCTACCAGTGCCGTGGATCGTGCCATGTACGGCATGATGCCCGGCGTCGCCTACGAGGACTACGCCGACTCCCAGGCCATCCTCGTCTGGGGCGCCAACCCCAAGGCTTCGAGCATTCACCACGTCCCCTTTCTGCGCCAGGCGAAGCAGAACGGCGCCTTCATCACGGTCATCGACCCGGTGCGCAATTTTTCTAGCCGCGAGGTCGACCTCCACCTGCCCGTCCGACCCGGTGCCGACCTGCCCCTGGCTCTGGGGATGATCCACCGCTGGCAGCAGCTGGGGGCTCTCGATCGGGATTTCTTGGACCAGCACGCTGTCGGCCTCGAGCCCCTCCTCGCCGCTGCGGCAGACTGGCCGCCGGAGCGCGCTGCCGAGGAGGCCGGCGTGCCGGTGGCGGATCTCCTGGAATGCGCCGATCGCTTTGCCGCGGCGAGCCCGGCGGCGGTGCGCTGCGGTTGGGGCTTGGAGCGCAACCGCAACGGTGGTCAGGCGGTGGCGGCGGTGCTGGCGATCCCTGCCCTGTTGGGCAAGTTCGGCCAGCGGGGCAGCGGCTATACCTTGAGCAACAGCAAGGCCGGCGGCTTCACCCGCCCGCCGGAGCTGCAGATTCCCGCCTGGAACACGCGCGAGATCAATCAGAGCCGCCTAGGGCTCGCGCTGGTGGGGGAGGAGGAGCCCGCCCTCGACCCGCCGGTGCAGGCGCTGGTGGTCTACAACTGCAATCCCCTGGTGACGGTGCCGGACCAGCACCGCATGCTCCGCGGCCTGGAGCGGGAGGACCTCTTCACCGTCGTTTCCGAGCAGGTGATGACCGACACCGCTCTCTACGCCGACATCGTTCTCCCCGCTACCACCATGCTCGAGCATCGGGACATCCGCGTTGGCTACGGGGCCTACGTGGTCGGCGCCAGCCACCAGGTCGTGGAGCCCCCGGGGGAGGCCCGCTCCAACGTCGAAACCTTCGCCGCCCTCGGCCGCGCCATGGGCTGGGACGCTCCCATCTTCCAGCTCGACGACGACTCCGCCTTCGAGGCGGTGGTGCCCCACGTGCACCGCGCCGGCCAGGCGGTGGATCCGGAGATCCTCGCCCGCGGTGGCCAGCAGAATTTCGATTTTCCCGGCTCCAGCCCCGTGCAGTTCGACACCGTCCACCCCGCCACCCCCGACGGCAAGATCCATCTCACGCCGGAGTGCTTGGGCCCCGAGCCCTACCGCTACGTGCCCCCCGGCACCGAGGATCCCGACGACACCACCCTCGGCGGCCGCGGCGCCGACGCCCAAGCCGACGGCCCCCTCACCCTCATCACCCCAGCCACCAGCGAGCTGCTCAACAGCACCTTCGGCGAGTTCAGCCTCGACCAACTCACCGCCACCCTCCACCCCGACGAAGCCGCCTCCCGCAACCTAGCCGCCGGCGCCCCCGTTCGCGTCCACAACCGCCTCGGCGAGGTCCACTGCCACCTCCGTCTCGACCCCCGCGTCCGCCCCGGCGTCGTCGTCATCCCCAAAGGCGCCTGGCGCCGCTCCTCCCAAAACACCTACACCTCCACCGCCCTCTGCCCTGCCCACGTGAATCGCGTGGCGGGTGGAGCTTGTTACAACGATGCGCGGGTGGAGGTGGAAGGGGTTTGAGGGAGACCTGGACCTAGCGGGTAGGGGCGAC
>JAXHTF010000353.1 GCA_034211275.1 Acidobacteriota bacterium | reverse complement strand
CAGTAGTAGTAGCTAGCGCAGGAGCAATCCCAATCCTGGTTGCCCGGGCAGAGGGTGGTCAGGGTGGGGATGCACCATTTGTTGGGAGCGCACCACGAACCCCGCTGGCGGCCGGCGCAGGGGTAGTTGCTGCAGGAGCCGCAGAAGTTGGAGACGAGCTGGGTCTGGTCGGAGTCACCGAGGCTTAGGTCGGTGCTACCGAAGACGCTGGCGCTGGTATCGCAATTCGGAGTGCTCACTGCCGGCGTGGAGGCCTCCACTGCGGTCTGCTCTGGGGCTTCGGGAACGGCGGCCTGGTCCGCTGCCAGGGCCGGGGTCGCGAGGATCCCGAGGCAACCAAGAACCAGGAGAGTCCAAAGGGTGGATTTTGACTTCATGCTCATACCCTCCTCGATAGGGGCGACTCCTTGATCGAATGCTCGCCCGCGCAGCTGAGCCGCCAGCAACTACGGGACTCTGTCTGTCGACAATTGGCGCATGCAGTGTTGCAGAGTCGGTCAACTAAGGCAAGTAAGTGAAAGGCGAATAGCTGATTGAGCCTGTGGGCAGTGGACTCATCCCATGGGCTGACTGGCTGCCGGAGGGCTTCTGGACGACTGCGTACGGGCGTCGGCGATGATAAACTCAACGAGATTTGGATCATCCAGCTCAGGTTTCCTGACGAACGATCGAGGAGCACCATGCTCGAGCGCCAAGCTACTGCCATGTCCTGCCGCCGAGCCCCAGCATCGAGGGGCCGATCTTGGAGTACCGCCGAAATCCGAGGAGGCCGATGGTTCAACCCCGGGGGCTGGCTGGCCTGTCTGCTGGCGTTGACCCTCCTGGTGGCCGTGGGCTGTGGCAACGAGCCGCGCTTCGAGGGCGGCGTCGTCGACCAACCCAAGCAAGCGCCGCCCCTCGAAGGCATCAACTGGACCAGTGAGCAGTTTCGCCTGGCGGATCTCGAGGGCCGCGTCGTGGTCCTCTTCTTTGGCTACACCTTCTGTCCCGACGTTTGCCCCTTCACGCTGCTCAAGATGAAGCAGATCTACGCCCAGCTCGGTGACCGTGCCGAGGAGCTGGCGGTGGTCTATGTCTCGGTCGATCCCCACCGCGACACCTTGCAGAAGATCGCCTCCTATGTTCGAGGCTTCGATCCTCGCTTCTACGGCGTCCGGCTCGAGTTCGACGAGCTTGATCAAGTCATTGACGACTTCGACCTCACGGTTCAATACGGTCAGCCCAAGGACGGACCCGGGAGCGATTCGTTCTACTACGTCGATCACACCGGCACGTACTTCTTGCTCGACAGGCAGGGCCGGATCCGGTTGCAGCATCCGCCCAACGCCAAGGTCGAAGAGCTGCTGCCGGACATCAAGACCCTGCTGGACGAGTGAGCTGTTCGGCGCGGTGCGGAAATCAGGAGAGATTCCCGTGACCCACAGACTGCTAATCGTCATCTCGACCGTCTGGATCTTCCTCGGCCTGAGCGGCTGTGCTCCGGAGGGGCCGCCGCAGGAAGCTCCGGAGACGGCCGTGGAGGCCGCTGGCCCGAGACTTTCCGTCGAGGGGGTACATGCACAGCTCATGGGCGAAATGGGGGCCGTCTATTTCCGTGTCGTCAACCAGGGCTCGGCTTCCGACCGGCTGGTGCGGGTCGAGACTCCTGCGGCCGAGAGCGCCGAGACCCACGAGAGCTTGGTGGAGGATGGAGTGGTGCGGATGCGAGCTCGTCCTGACGGATTCGAGATCCCCGCCGGCGGGAGCTTGAGCCTCGAGCCGGGCGGCAAGCACGTCATGCTGATGGGCCTCGACACCGCCGCCATGGCCACGGGCCGTCTTCCCCTGACGGTAATCTTCGAGCACACGCCGCCCGTCGAGGTTGAGATCGAGGTCGACGCTGCCGGCGAGGGCGGCGCCGGTCACGAGCACGGCTGAGGGACGAGCGCTGATGGTTTCTGAGAGTTCCACCGCCCCGGCCGGCGAGTCGTCGCCGGGCTCGGAGAACGCTGGAGGCGCCCGGGTCCGCCGCCAGCGCCGGGGGGCGTTGTCCTGGTGGACCCAGCCCGGTGTGCTGGTCTTCCTGCTGGCGCTGGTCCTGGTGGTTGCCGGCTGGGCGTTGGTGATTCGCCAAGGCCAGCGCATCCCGGTGCGGGAGGCCACCCTCGAGGGCCTTCACCTCCGGCTCGACGAAGCCCGCTGGGTCCTCGACCAGATGGATCACGGCGAGAACTTCCAGCGCCCCTCGACCATGGCTCCGGGCATGCCCGAGTGGGGCAGTCAGCGGGTGACCATCGGCGTCGCCTTCCAAAACATCAGCGACTCGACGCAGATCTACGACGGTAGCGAGTTCTATCTGGTGCCGGAGATCGGCAAGGCGGTGCCTCCCGTCGGTGCCCAGGTGGGGCGTGCCCCCCTCGAAGCGGGACAGCATCTCAACACCACCATCCACTTCGACTTCGACACCACGGGGCCCCACGGCAAGCTGCTGGTGGA
>JAXHTF010000352.1 GCA_034211275.1 Acidobacteriota bacterium | reverse complement strand
CAGGCTACGCTCTACCGCGGTCAGGGATCGGATGCGGAATCGCTGCCCCTGGCCCTGGCCCTCGTGGGCGCTGGCGGCCTTGATCTGAGCGTCGATCTCCGCGTGGCCGGCCTGGAAGATGCCCACCAGCGGCGAGGTCTTGAGACCGCCGGCGAGGGCGTTGACCTCGCTGAAGCGCTTGCTGCGGTGGAAGGCCTCGAGGAATCGTCGGCTCTGCTCGTCGGCCTTGCGCAGTTGCGCCCACTTGCCGAGCATGATGGCCCAGGACCCGAGGGAGAAGAGCAAAAGCACGCCGAAGACGAGCTTGGCCATGGGCCCCGAGGACAGGAAGGCATCGAGCAAGCCGGGGGTCTCGGAGGCCTGGAAGGATGCAGCAGCGGCGCTGGTCAGGAGGGGGCTGGCGGTCATCGTCGATCCTCTGGCGTGGTCGGAATCTGGGTTGTTTACGGTCGAAGGGCTTCCCGCGTCGCTTCCGTGGGCCGCGTGCTTGGATGCTCCAAAGGTGCGGCGGGGACCGTCGGGGAACCTGACGCCGGGAAACCTAGCACGGGGTCCGCAGGCAGTCCAAGATGTCGGTACGCGATGGGGGCTATGGAAAGGGCGAGGAGAAGCACGCCGAAAACTAATGCAAAGGTGGTGCCGGAGGGAGCGGAGTGGCTCCTCCTCGTGGAGCTGCTGTATAGGCCGGCCCGCCGAGGGTTGTAGAGTCGAGTCTCGGGGTGGCTTCAGAGCCGTTCCATGCTACGATCGAAGGCCGAAATTCTCATGCCTATCGAACGTTCGACTCATCCGTCCGCGCCACCGGCCGTGCGCCCAGTTCCGGGGGAGCCCCGACCCGTGAGCCATCTCACCTGCAAGTTCATCTTCAACTCGGCCCAACACGACACAAAACCACCCTCCACCGGCTTCGCCGTCGACCTGGCTCAAGACCCCTCGGCGGCCCATCAGCTGATCAAGCTGGGGATCTCGCCGCGCAAGGATCTGCCGGCGGTGCTGCTCACCGACGCCGGCGGCAAGCTGCGGGTCATCGGCCTGCGCCTCGAGCCCGAAGAGGCGGAGGAATTGATTCGCGGCCGGGCCCTGGCCACCGACCGCCTTCTCCTCTTCAGTGCCACCTGGTGCCAGAACTGTCGCCGGGCCAAGCAGGCGATGGCGGAAATGGGTGTTTCCTACGACGAGATCGATCTCGACACCAACCTCAAGGCCGAGGCGCTGGTGTTGGAGAAGAGCGGTGGCCGGCGGGTGGTACCGACCCTGCAGTTCGACGAGCGCATGTTCGTCTTCAACCCCGATCCCGGCCTGCTCCAGCGGCTGCTGGAGTCCATCGCGCCGGCGGCTACTTCCTGAACCCATCGCCGCAGCCCGCGCTCTGCGGTTCTCCGAGGCTTGGCTCCGCTGGCGAGTCTCGACGAGCCGGTACCGGTGGCCTCTCGCACCGGCTTGACGCGGCACTGCGAGCTACGTAGGGTAATCGCAGCTGACGTTCCGGGAATCTTGCTCGGCTTTTACTACGGGCTTTTGAGGTCCTCCACAGCGGGCGTCAGCGACCAACATAGAGGAGACAACTGTCATGCGAATCGCGGTCTGTATCAAGCAGGTCCCGGATACCGAAGCACGCCTGCGCGTCGGAAAAGACGGCCGGTGGCTGGATGAAGAGGATCTGCCGTTCATCATCAACGAGAGTGACGAATACGCCCTGGAAGAGGGCTTGCGGCTGGCAGAAGCCAGCGGTGGAGAAGTGGTGGTCTTCAGCCTCGGCCCGGATCGGGTCAAGGAGGCGCTGCGCAAGGCCCTGGCCCTGGGCGCCACTCGCGCGGTGCACCTCAACGACGAGGCGTTCTCCGGCGGCGATGCCGTCGCCACCGCCAGAGCCCTCCACGCGGCCATCGCCCGGGAAGAATTCGATCTGGTGCTCACCGGCTCCCAGAGCGACGATATGGGCTACGGCGGCACCGGCTCGGTGCTCGCCGGCCACTTGGGCTGGCCCCATGCCTGGCTGGTAATGGGAGTGGAAGTGCAGGACGGCGGCACCCTCAAGGTGGTGCGGGAGATGGAGAGCGGCATGAACGAGATCATCTCGCTGCCGCTACCGGCGGTGCTGGAGATCCAAGCCGGCATCAACCACCCCCGCTACGCTTCCCTCAAGGGCATCATGAAGGCCAAGAAGAAGCCCCTGGATCTAGTTTCCGTGGGGGACTTGGGCCTCGACGCCTCACAGGTGGGGGCCGCGGGTTCCCGGCTGGAAGTACTCTCCGTCGCCTTCCCAGACAAAGGAGAGGGCGCCCAGATGATCGAAGGGGACGCCGGTGCGGCGGCTCAGGAGCTGGTGGACCGCCTGCAGAAAGAAGCGAGGGTGCTGTGATGGCGAAGAAGATTTGGATCGTGACCCAGCATCGGGACGGCAAGCTCCACCGCATGTCCCGAGAGGCCGTCGCCGCTGGTCAACAGCTGGCCCAGGCTCTCGGCGGTACCGCCGAAGCGGTGATCCTCGGCAGCGACGT
>JAXHTF010000351.1 GCA_034211275.1 Acidobacteriota bacterium | reverse complement strand
GCGATGCAGCGGCACCCGCAGATCACGGATGCGGGCCGCAGCATTCGCTTCGGTCAGGAGGCGCCGCACCAGGTGAGTACCGGGGGCGCGGGTGCTGTGCAGTCCTGCCTCAACCTGGCGCAGAAGATGCCGCTCGCGGGTAGTCGTGTTGGCCTGGCTGCCGAGTCGCAGCGAGGTCAGCAGCAGTGGCTTGGCCTGCTTCTTCTTCAGGGCCGTGACCGCTTCGCTCGTCACCAGCACGCCGTCGTCGAGACGGATGGAACCGTCCCGCTCACCAGCGGTCGCCAGACGAGCCGGCGGCACCGGTCGGGCCGGTGCCAGCAGCGCCTGCAGCACGACACGTTCGCCGCGGCCCAGGGGCTGCATGGCCGCCAAGAGCTGACCGGACTGCACCGCCGGCTCCACATCGAGACTGCGCTCGCCGTTGGTAAGCCGATACTCGACGCCACGGCGAAGCTCAAGCCGGTTGTCGAGCCCAGTGACCCGGTAGCTGACATCGGGCAGATGGGCCGCCAGGGCCGCCGCGATGGTCCGCAGGCTGGCCCGGGGCACGAGCAGCCGATGGGCGATGCCGGCGTCGGTGGCCTCCACCTCGATGCCCACGAAGGGCAGGTGGTGCCAGCGCCGCCACCACGGCGGCAACATCCCCGACACCGCGCCCAGGAACGCCTCGAGCTGCGCGGCTTCGGTGCCCGCCGGGAACCGCAGATCGAGCTGGACGAGGGTGGAGCGCTGTTCGGCGACGTCGAGTGCTCGCAGAACAACGACACCACCCAGCACGGCGGCGCCGCTGGTGATGAGGACGAGCAGCAGGCCGATCATGCGGCTGGCTCCTGCGGCGACTCGCCCTGGTCGTCGTCCTGCTTGGTCTCCTGCAGCAGGAGCATGAGTGCGGTGGCCAGCTTGGTCAGATCGGGTCGCTCCCGCTGACGGCCGGTGGCCTTGACTTCCTTGGACATGGTGGACCTCCCTTCTTCCTTGTTCGTGGTCAGCGGGGAGCGGACCCGACTGGCAGGGCGCGCTGAACGAGAGGTACTGGTTGACGCAAGAACCTCCCGCCGCTGTCCACGACATACGACGAATCGCCCGAAACGCCAAGCCCAACCTGCCGGCCGGCCTGTGGATAGGTGTGTGTGAACCGCCCTGGGTCTGATGGAGGCTCGGGCTATTGGTTTTCGACCAGGTCGTGGTCGGGGTGTGGGACACGGTAGGCGGTCTCGAACTCGGCCGGTGGCACGTCGCCGAGGTAGCCATGGAGGCGTTCGGTGTTGTGCCAGTGGACCCAGCCGAGGGTGGCGAGCTCGACGTCCTCGACGGTGCGCCAGGGTCCTTGGCCGGGGCCGCGGATGAGCTCGGCCTTGTAGTAGCCGTTGACGGTCTCCGCGAGCGCGTTGTCGTAGCTGTCGCCGACCGAGCCGATCGATGGGGTGGCTCCGAGCTCGGCGAGGCGTTCGCCGTAGCGGATGCTGGTGAATTGCGCTCCCGCGTCGGAGTGGCAGCGCAGCCCTTCGAGACGTGTGCCGCGGGACCAGCGGGCCATCTCGAGGGCGTCGAGGACCATCGAGGTTCGCATGTTCGACGCGACCCGCCAGCCGACGATCATTCGCGAGTACACGTCGATGATGAAGCAGACGTAGGCGACACCAGCCCAGGTGGCCACGTAGGTCAGGTCGGTGACCCAGAGCCGGTTGGGCGCGGTGGCGGTGAAGTCTCGTTCGACGAGGTCCGGGGACCTCGGTGCGCGCTCGTCGGCCTTGGTGGTCCGAGGCCGACGTCCTCGGCGCACGCCCTCGATGCCGGCCTGGCGCATCAGTCGGGCGGTCTGGTCTCGGCCGATGTCGAGGCCGGCTCGTTGGGCGGCCTTGTGGAGCTTGCGGGCCCCGTAGGCCCGGTAGTTGGCCTCCCAGAGCTCGACGAGGGCCGGGACCAGCTCGGCGTCACGTCGCGCTCTCGCGGAGGGCGGCCGGGACTTCGCCGCGTAGTAGGTCGACGGGGCCACCTGCAGCACCTCGCAGATGGGCTCGACCCCGAACTCGCCCCGGTGGGCATCGATGTAGCTGACCATCAGCGTTGTGGGCGGTCGAGCTCCGCCGCGAAAAAAGCCGACGCCGACTTGAGGATCGCGTTCGCTCGGCGCAGCTCCCGGTTCTCCTGCTCCAGCTCACGGATCCGAGCCGCCTCCGCCGTCGTCGTCCCCGGACGCAGCCCATCATCGATCTCGGCCTGGGCCACCCACTTGCGCACCGTCTCCGGGCCATAGCCCAGCTGATCAGCGATGCGCTTCACCGTCCCGAAATCGGTCCCCAGCTCCTCGCGCAGCGCGAACACCAGCCGCACCGCCCGCTCCTTCTCCGCAGGGCTGTACCGACGCGTCGTCGGCCTCCCCGGCGAACGTTCCTCTGGCATGACTCCATCCTCGTTTCCAAGGTCAAGAGCCTCCAACGAACCCAGGGCGGTTCATGATGTGCTGAGTGCGGCAGACCAGCGTTGCATGGCTCGCAGGTAGCCGACGTAGCGGTCACACCAGAGCCGGGACTGCGCCTCGGCGAGGCTGCTCCAACCAAG
>JAXHTF010000350.1 GCA_034211275.1 Acidobacteriota bacterium | reverse complement strand
TGCGTCGGCCTCTGCAGTAAAGGTGCCGCAAAACGGTGCACGGCACGTTTGCGGCACGTTTGCTGCTCAGCGACAATCACTGGTGTGCATTGGCGACAATTACACCTGTGCATGGCGAGGGGGCGGATGTGATTGACTATTCAGCCGTTACCGAGAGGGAGGGGAGGGTAGCGGTTGAGAGTCACGGATGCACAGGTGAGGAGGCTCATGGAGGAGCACGCGAAGCACGGAGGTGTCGGACTGGCATCGCTTCGAGCGGGGATGCATCGAAACACCGGGTCGAAGTACCTGCGGGCGGGCAAGGTGCCGTCTGAGCTGAGCGAGCCGCGGACCTGGCGGACGCGGAAGGACCCGTTTGCCGAGGACTGGCCGGGGCTTGAGGAGCGGCTGGCCAAAGCACCGGAGCTTGAGGCGAAGGCGCTGTTCGAAGATCTGTGCGAGCGCCATCCGGGGAGGTACCAGGAAGGGCAGCTGCGCACCCTGCAGCGCCGGGTCAAGCAGTGGCGGGCGACGTCTGGTCCATCGAAGGAGCTGTTCTTCGAGCAGGAGCATCGTCCGGGCGAAGCGATGCAGACCGACTTCACATCGGCGAACAAGCTGGAGATCACGATCAGCGGGGAGCCGTTTCCGCACCTTCTGTGCCACCCGGTGCTGCCGTACAGCAACTGGGAGTGGGCCACCGTGGCGTGGTCTGAGTCGATGGCCGCGCTGCGGCGAGGGATCCAGTCGGCAGCGTTCCGTCTCGGACGGGTGCCGGAGTACAGCCAAACGGACAGCTCGTCTGCTGCGACCCATCGCCTGGGCAGGTCTCAGAAGGAGGTCGAGGCGGAGGAGGAGGAAGAGAAGGGCAAACGCAGATTCAATCCCGAGTACCGCGCGTTGATGCGGCACCTGGGCATGAAGCCCCGGACGACGGCGATCGGCGAGAAGGAGCAGAACGGCGACGTCGAGGCGAGTCATAGGGCGTTCAAGCGTCGGCTGGAGCAGCACCTGCTGCTGCGCGGCAGTCGCGACTTCGACAGCGTCGAGGAGTGGGAGCTGTGGCTCCAAGAGGTCGCCGAGAAGGCCAACCGGCTGCGGACGGAGAGGACCGCCGAGGAGCTCGCGGTGATGCGAGTGCTGGACGTCCACCGGCTCCCGGAATACCGCGAGGAGGACGTGCGGGTCAAGCAGGGCAGCACCATCCGGGTCAAGAACAACACCTACTCGGTTCCGTCCCGTCTGAAGGGCGAGAAGGTGCGAGTCCGGGTGTACGACAACCGTCTCGAGGTGTACTACGGAGGCGTCCACCAGCTCACGGTCGAGCGGCTCCTGGGCGAAGGCAAGCACCAGGTCGACTACCGGCACATCATCTGGTCACTGGCCAGAAAGCCCGGTGCGTTTGAGCGCTACCGGTACCGCGAGGCGTTGTTTCCGACCCTGGTGTTTCGGCAGTCCTACGACGTGCTCGCGGACAAGCTCGCGAGCACTCGCAAGGCCGACATCGAGTACGTGAGGGTGCTGCGCTTGGCCGCCTCGACCATGGAGTGCGAGGTGGAGGCGGCACTGAGCCTGCTCCTCGAGCAGCGGGTCGTGCCGTTGGCCGATCGCGTCAAGGCGCTGGTTGTCAGCGAGCAGCCGGAGATCCCCGAGGTCGAGCCGCTGACTCCTGACCTCGAGATGTACGACAGCCTTCTCGGCGAGCTCGCGGAGGCTGGACGATGAGCGGCGCCCAGGCCATGAGCGAGTCGTTGCGAATGATGCTCCGCACCCTCAGGCTGCCGTCGTTCGCGGAGCGCTACGAGGACCTGGCGGTGACCGGCGAGCGCCAGGGCTGGAGCTTCGGGCACTACCTGCATCAGCTTGCCGAGACCGAGGTGGAGGACCGGCGCCGGCGGCGGGTCGAGAGAACGCTGAAGGCATCGGACCTACCCCTGGAGAAGACCCTGGCCACGCTCGAGAAGGCGCGCTTCCCCACCAAGGTGCGGCGGTTGCTGCCGACCCTGTGTGAGGGCGGGTTCGTGGAGCGAGCGGACAACGTCCTGGCCTTCGGGCTGCCCGGACGGGGCAAGACCCACCTGCTGTGCGCCATCGGCCACGAACTGGTCCGGCGCGGCTACCGTGTGCTGTTCGTGCCGGCCTTCCGTCTGGTCCAGCAGCTGCTCGTCGCCAAGCGCGACCTCAAGCTCGAAACGATGCTCAAGAGGCTGGACCGGTTCGACGCCGTGATCCTCGACGACATCGGCTACATCCAGCAGGACCGGGACGAGATGGAGGTGCTCTTCACCTTCCTGGCCGAGCGCTACGAGCGTCGCAGCGTGATGGTCACCTCGAACCTCGTCCTGTCCCAGTGGGACCGGATCTTCAAGGACCCGATGACCACCGCCTGCGCCATCGAGCGACTCGTCCACCACTCGGTGATCCTCGAGCTGACTGGACCGAGCTACCGGGCCGAGGTCGCCAAGAAACGCAACGCCGAGATCACGACTCAGGCCGACGACGACGGAAGCGCCGAGGGAAGCTGACCATGGTCACCCCGAGGCTACCTGTGGAAAACGGGCCCCTCTCCCCCCGGGCCCCCCTCTCCCCGGTCGGGCGCCTGCCGGCCTATGGAAAGCTGGCCTTCGGCCACCTTCC
>JAXHTF010000349.1 GCA_034211275.1 Acidobacteriota bacterium | reverse complement strand
GATGAGGCCGTCCATCAGCCGCTGGGTCTCGGTCTCCAGCCGCTCCCCCAGGGCCTCCATGGCCTTCTTCTTGTCCCCCCGGGAGGGCCGGCTGCTGTCGAGAACGGCGCGGTCCGCCGCCGCCCGGGCCAGGTAGGCGGTGAGGCTGTCCACGGCGCGGTGGAAGATCTCCCGATTGCGCTCGTTCCAGGCTCGCGCCAGCTGCGCCATCACCGGCGCTTCCTCCTCCGGCAGCATCTGCGCCACCCGGTCGAGGAGGATTCCTTCTTGTACCCAGCAGCGGGTGAAGGCGTCGAGGGAGAGCACGTCCTGGACGATGGGCCAGAAGGCCACGTGATGCTTCCAGGCCTCCACCACCCGCCGCGCCGCCTCCGACCCCGGGGCTACCGCTCCGGTCTGGTTGAGCAGCAGGAGCACCGGCCGGCCGATCCAGGTCAGCAGGTCGAGCTCGTGGCGCACGTAGCCCGCCTCCGCCGGCTCCTCGGCGGCGTTGACCAGGTAGAGCACGGCGTTGGCGTGGTCGCGGATATTGCGCGCCGCTTGTTGGCTGCTCCACAGTCCGCGGTCGGCGATGCGATCCCACACTTGGGAGAGCAACCATCCCAGCGGCTTGTCCAGATCCCGCAGCCGGCGCATCAGCCGGGCGGTGTCGCCGAAGCCCGGGGTATCCCACAGCACCAGCTTGGCATCACCCTGCTCGGTCTCCGCCTCGATCAGCGTGTAGGCCTCGCTGATCTCGGTGACGTGGGCCTGGTCCAACACCTCTCCTACGTCCTCCCGCAGCAGGGTGCGGGCGAGAGTGGTCTTGCCCACGTTGGTGTGGGAGATGAGGCTCAGGTGCAGTGCGCGCTGGTCCTTGGGGGTGCTGGCTTCGAGGGTGCTGAGCTTCCGGGGCGAACCCGAGGACTCCTCCTGGGCAGGGCTGGCGTCGGTGGGGGAGCGGTCGTTCATGATTCGCTATCCAGAGCCCGATGGAGCTCCCGGTGTACCTCGTCGGCGGTCATCTGCACCAGATCCACGTGGGCGGTGCGGGCGCGGGCGTCGTCCAGGACCCGATCCCAGGCCCGGCGCCGCAGCTTCAGACGCTCCTCGGCGTCGGCGGTGCCCTCCAGCTTCGAACGATAGCGGCTCTGGTCCACCACCGCCAGCACCGGACCACGGCCGGCGAGGCGCCGCCGGGCCTGCTCGACGAAGCGGCCGTGGACCTCCGCCTCGGGGGTTTGGGCGAGGTTGAAGAGCACGGCGCAGGCGGCATCGAGGCTCGCGCCCTCGGCATCCTCGGAGAGGCCGACGCCGGCGCCGGCGGGCACGTCCCCGCCGTACTCCACCGCCGGGTGGCGGTGCACCGTGCTGCGGCTGCCGAAGAGATCCAACAGCGCCGTCTGCAGCACCTCCAGCACTCGCGCCGGCGCTTCGACGCTGTAGGGCACCACCTCCACCCGCTGGTGCTCTCCCCGGCCCAGGGCCAGCACCCGGCGGAAGTAGGCTCCAGAGATCTCCACCGGTACCCGCCGCCGCAGCCGGCCGGCGCGCAGGGCCTCGATCAAGACCAGCAGCCCCCGAGGCAGAACGATGACCATCAGGGTGGTGGCGGCGTAAAGATGAATCCACGGGGCGGCGTCGCCGTCGCCGGGGGCGCGCATGGAGGCGACTTCCTCGAGCCCCGGCACTGGGATGGAGAGCAGCCGCCCGGCAGGGCCTAACAGCGTATCCAGCAGGCGGTGGGCCTGCTGAGCGTCGAGGAAGGTGCTCTCCCAGGTGGCGCGGTATTCGTAGATCAGCCCGCGGCCGTACATCCCCACCATCATCCCCAGCGCCAGCACCATCGCCGCCAGGTGCATCAGCCGCCGCGCCCGCGACTCCACCAGCGGCCGGGACGCACCGCGCCAAGCGTTGAGGTAGTAGGACACCGCCCGTGCCACCACCGAGGCTTTCTCCTGAGATTCCCGCCGCAGCTGGCCGACGGCGCGGCGCAGGTAGCCGAGGGTGAAGAGGGGCGCCAGCAAGCGGGCGAAGCCTTGCCCCGGAGCGCTCTTGCGCCCCCGCAGCAGCCACACCAGGAGGAAGCCCACGTACATCAGCAGATTCCAGCCCAGGGCCAACAGCAGCGGTGCGCTCAGCAGATTGACATGGCGGGCCGGGCCCAGGGCGCTGGTGGAAAGCCCCACCACCGCCGCCACCGCCATCACCGGCAACCCCAGCCCGGCCCCCAGCCGGGTCACCCGCCGCACGCCGGAAAGCATCGGCGCCTGGGCGTCGAGCTCCGGTACCAACCGCTCGGCGCGGGCCGCCGCCACCTTCGCGGCGGCCTGGGGAGTCGAGGGCTTGGGCCCTTCTTCCAACGCCTCCTCCGTAGCCCGCCGCCGCTCCGAACCCTCCAGCCACCGCTCGTCCCCATCCGCCTGCTCAAAAGCGCGAACCAGGTACACCGCCTGGGCGCGGCGCTCGTCGAGAAAGGCGAGGTCGGTCATGGGGAGATTGTACCCGCTGGGGAGAGGGAACAAGAGGGTCTGTTCCTTGGGATGAAGCAGGGACCGCTAGCTCGTGGGCGTCGAGAGTCGAGTCCTGCGGGTGAATCGGCAGACCGATTCATCCTCGGATCTCGCTCTCTCCTCAGGCCGCTGGGTGTCGTGCTG
>JAXHTF010000348.1 GCA_034211275.1 Acidobacteriota bacterium | reverse complement strand
CCTCCCGCTGGTATGGTTTCGAACCACCGAATCTAGGAGGAATGCAGCATGCGAGAAACCCTGAAGATCGTTCGCGCAGGACAGAGGTTCCTCTTGCCCATCCGCGGCAAGGGAGAGATGGAGACGGTTCACGGGCGCCAGACGGTGCGGGTGAGCGGTGAGGTGATCCTGAGGATCCACGGCGACGGCGAGGCACGACGGACCCTGGAGCTGGAGCGCTTCGCTCTCGGCACGACGTCCTTGGAGATGGAGAAGGGCGAGACCGGCGTGATATCCGTTCTCGGCGAGCCCGCCAAGGGCCGCTACGCCTTTGGCGGCCGGGAGGATCGGTGGGAGCTGGACGGCACCTGCCGCGTCCACTATCCGGAGCTCGACCGCCGCGCCGGCAAGGAGCAGGAGAGCGGCTGCTATTTCTTGCCCACGACCCTACCCGCCAGCGTCCACATGGAAGGCACGGTGGAGGATCTGAAGGGCGAACGCCCCTACGGCAAGGTGCACCTCGCCGTCGCCTGCGCCGCCGGGGAAGGGGAGGCCTTCTCCAGCCTGGTCCTCGACCTCGCCATCCCCTGGGATGTCCTGGTGCCGCTGGGAGGCTCGGCGGAAAACCACCCCTGCCCGCCCAGTCATCAGGTCAACGAGCGGCGGCTGGTGGTGCAGCCGGTGGGCTTCCAGGCCGGCGCCGCCGATCCCAACCCCACCGGCGGCACCGCCGCAGCGCAGCTGGCCACCGCCCAGACCGTGTGGGCCAAGTGCTGCATCGACATCGAGGTGCAGCCCATCGTGATCATCGACGACGCCGTCCTCAAGACCTCGAGCAACCTGGCCAATATCCGAGCCGCCTACACCGACCCAGATCCCGACGTCATCGAAATCTTCTTCGTCGACAACCCGCTGCCCGCAATCGGCGGCGGCAGCGCCGGGGCCATCGGGGTCGCCAGCCAGAAGATCGTCTGCGCCGAGCCCAACGGCGGCAATCCGGTCCTGACCGCCCATGAGATCGGCCACGCCCTGGGGCTGTTGCATCCTCCCGGCTCGCCGGTGGGGACCGTGATGCAGCCCACCGGCAGCCCGCAGATTGCCGGCACCGAGCTGGTGACTCAGGATATGTGCGCCAACATCTCTCAGCCGGCGCTCCAGACCCTCGCTACCACCTGCTGCCTACACCACGACCACGGCGACCACTACATCCGGGACTTCCCCGAGGACGTGGGCAACGAGCCCTCCGATCCGCTGCCGCCGGGCCGCACGCGGTACTCCATGTCCAACGTTTGGAACCGCCTCACCAACACCGTCGGTACCTTCGGCCCCAACGGTCCGGAGCACCAGAATCCGGCGCGCTTCCAGAGCGACGGCGTGACGCCCCAGACCAACTATCTCTACGCCCGGGTGGAGCAGACCCAAACCCTCGCCGTTAGCGGCGCCAGCGTCTCCTTCTACCTCAAACACCCCGGCACCGGCGCCGGTGCCATCCAGCTTCTGGGCACGGTGGGGGTCGCTCCCGGCCTGCCGCAGGACGTCAGCATCTCCTGGCAGGTACCGCCGGGGACCCCCGGCCACTCCTGCGTCTTCGCCGTGGTCTTCTCTCCGGCGGAACCGGAGCAGGACACCTCCACCCTCGACTGGGCGGACTTCGAGGACCTCTGCCGGCAGGACAACGATTGGGCCCAGCGCAATCTCGACATCCGCGATACGGCTCCTCCGGGCAGCGGCAACATCGCCACCGGCGCTCCGTGGGTGGTGCGCCTGGACCGCCGCGTCAAGGTGCCGGCGGATCTGATCCTCACCGTCGACGCCCGGGCCACGGAAGGCTTGAAGGCGGTGCTGGTGGAGGTCGCCGGGACCGAGCACAAGGTTCCCGTCGGCGAGGTCAGCCGGGTGCAGGCCCGGGCCGAGGCTCACGACACCCCGGTAGTGGTCAAGGGCGCCCTCGCCGGCGGCCTCGAGGAGGGCACCCGCTACTTGGTGCAGGTGGACGCCCACGCCGCCGACGTCGACATGGTGGGTTACGCCACCGAGCTGCGGGTCTCCTCTCGCAAGGTCGTTCTGGCCCGCTTCGCCGACACCCTCGCCGCCGCCTGCGACGACCTGGTCCACGCCGCCGACCTCACCCCCGCCTGGGAAATCCTCCACCGCCTGCGCCAGCTGCTCACCAATTGCTGCCTCACCAGCGGCATCGCGGTGCAGCTGGCCCACAAGTCGGAGGAGGATCTCCAGCAGTTGGTGGAGGCCCTCAGCCAATACCCGGCCACCAAGGCCTACGCCCTCCCCGCCGCCCTCGAGCGCCTCCTCGACGCGGCCAAGAAGGCGGACGACGACGATTCCAACCTCGTCGCCGTCGAAGCCTTCTTCGACCTCGCCCAGCGCTTGCAGGTGGCTGCATGGGCGGTGGGCCAAGAGTAGGCAGCTTCCGCCTTCGATCAAGCCCCCGCGAGGTATTTCCGTGCCTCGCGGGGGTTTTGCTACGTAGGCGGCGCTGCCACGGGCTGGACGGCGTGGATTCCCGCGTTCGCGGGAATGACGGGGTGGTGATGGAGGCGTTGGTTTTTATAGTTGGTGTAGATGGTGGCTGCAGCCCCGCGAGGGGTTGAAACCTCCTCGCTATTTCATCTCGCCCCTGTCCGGGGCGACTCCCCCGCCC
>JAXHTF010000347.1 GCA_034211275.1 Acidobacteriota bacterium | reverse complement strand
CCTGACTGCCCACGGCGGTGATCATGTGATCTCCGAAGGGAAGAGCGTTCCAATGGTGGACGCTGACGGTCGATTGATGCCACAGGACCTCGACCCCGTCGGCACCGTCAGCGGCAGAAGGAAGCCGCAGGAGACGCGCGCCGTCGTCGGGCAGGGACGCGACCCAGATCCGGTCCGGAGGCAGCCAGACGGGATCCGCAGCGTTGTTTCCCCAGCCGTTGCGGCAGAAGCTGCTCCACAGCAGCTCGCCACTGTCCGCGTCGAGGCCGAAAATCTCCTCCGAGGAGAGATAGACCACCTGCCGGCGGCCCTCGAAAGTGAGCAGGGTCGGCGAGGCATAGCTGACCCCTCGGGGCGGCCCCTTCCAGCGGACCTTGCCGCTCGTTAAATCGAGAGCGCCACTGCCCTGGGCTCCGAGCCTCCTGCCAGCAGCACCACCGTGTCCTCCACCTGCAGCGGGCTCGCCGCGTGGCCGAAGCGCGTGCTCCCGGAAGCCGCCCCCAAATCGAAGGACCAAAGGAGGGCGCCGTCCGCAGGGTCTAGAGCGTAGACCGCGCCGTTGGAGCCGACGGCGATGAGCAGCCTGCGGCCATCGATCTGGGCCAACAGCGGCGTCGAATGAGGGCCTTTGCCATGGCCCCGAGCTCGGCCGGGACCGGGGGGTGCGGGATAGGTGAACGCCCACAGGGTCTCGCCGGAAGTGCTCGCCACCGCGACCACGGTTTCGCTCTCGCCCTCGCGAAACAGGGTGAACAGCCGGCCCCCGCCAAAGACCAGCGAGGAATACCCGGGACCGAGATCCCGGCGCCACAGCTCCCGCGGCCCGTCCGCAGACCAGACGACGGCCACCGGGCTCTCCCCACCGTCCACGCCGACGGTGAAGTTCCGAGGCACACCGCCCCATTGGGGCCAGCCGTCCTCGGCAGCCTCGGCGGCAACCGCCGCTGGCGAGGCCCAGACCGACGCCACCAAGAAGACGAACCCCAGCCACTGCGCCCCCCAAACGAGAACGAAGTGGCTGAGGATCTTCCAAACAGCAGGCATGAGAAGACTGCTCACAGAGAAACCGATGCCCGAGGACAGCCCGCCATGGAGCCGTGCCTCGAGCATCGGGAGGGTGCAGGCTCAGGGAGCCGTGTCTCGGATCTCCGTGGCGCAGTCCGCATAGGCCTGGCGGAGCGCTTGGGCGCCGTCAGCGGAGAGCTCGCCGATCCGCTCGAGCACGGTGACCTGGTATTGCATGGCCTCCAGCCGGGTGAGGCTGGAGGAGATCTGCTGGCGACAAAGGTTCTGCTGAACCTGGGCGAGCTTGCCCGCCAAGATGCCGTCGAGGGTGGCCGCCGAAGCCTCGCGGTAGGCGGTTTCGGCGGGTGACCCCGCGAGCCGAGAGATTTCGGTTCCGAGCCGAATCGCGGCACCCAGCTTTTCGGTGCGAACCTTGTCGAGACAGGAGTAGGCGGCCTCGTAGAGACCCGCATCCGCCTTGCTTTGGCACGGTTCTGCCTCGGCCCGATAGGGATTCGGATCGCAGAAATCGCCAACCCCGTCGCCATCGCTGTCCATCTGCTCCGGATTGTTGATCGACCGGCAATTGTCGAGGTCATCGCAGATCGCATCGCCATCGGAATCTCCACCCCAGGTGCCTGGGCACGGGGTGTGGCCGTAGGCGGTGATGCCATCGAGGGGCACCACCTCACCCTCCTGAGTCGTGGCGATGGCGGGCACGGTGAACAGAGCACCGTCCACCGGCGTCGCATCATCCTTGACCACCAGGGTGAGGGTCACGTCCTCGGCGCAATCCGTCGGCTCGAGAGCGATCTCGGTCACTCCCAGCTCGTCCGTCCAGCGGTCGAAGGCGAAAATTCGATCGCCGGGCAACATGACGTACTTCTCGTTGCCCGCCAGCGGTCTGGGGAACGCCAGCTGAGGGTTCGCCTCCAAGGCGATGGTCGCCGGCTCATGGGTGATGTTTTGAACCTGGAAGGTGAACTCCACCGGAGAGTTGGTCTGCTGGACGGAGATGTTGCGATTGCAGTTGTTGTTGCTGAAGTTGGTGTCGAAGCCGTAGTTGATGGTCGACTTCAGGCATGCGTGGGTATTGCCATTGGGCGAAGCCTGGGGTGTCCAGGGGTGGGTCACGCTGACCGACGAATTCGCCGGAACATTCACCGTCTGGGCACCGATGCTGTAGAAGTCCGGAATGCCCGTCGAGTAGATGTAAACACCAAAGGTCACTTCCACATTGTTCGCCGGGGTGCTGCTGTTGTTGTACACGTTGACGGTTATGGAGTTGGCGACGCCCACGATGGGCGACGTGGCGGTGGTGATGTCGGTGCAGAGCCAAGGCTCCGGATAGGAGCCGTGATTGGGATAGCCCGGTTCGGCCTGAGCGGTGGCGTTGATCACAGCCCAAGCGTCGACATAGCCGTGGCCGGAGTCCGCGTTCCAACCCGGCGTGCCCCAGTCCTCCGAAGTCTGAATGATCAGATTCTTGACACTGCCGGGATTGATACCCGGGTTCATCTGATGCACCAGCGCCGCCACGCCGGCAACGTGGGGGGACGCCATGGAGGTACCGGACTTGGACGAGTATCCGCTAACGGTATTGGACGATGCAGAAAGGATGTTGACACCCGGCGCAGAGACATCCGGCTTGGTCTCGTCGGCACCGTCGAGATCACCGTCGTGGGGCCGC
>JAXHTF010000346.1 GCA_034211275.1 Acidobacteriota bacterium | reverse complement strand
CATTTCCACAATGAGCTCAAGCAACTGCGCACCGGGCGCGCTTCGGTGGGCATTCTGGAAGGGGTGATGGTGGACTACTATGGCACACCGACGCCGCTCAATCAGCTGGCCAATCTGACGGTGCCGGATCCGACCCTGATCACCGCCCAGCCTTTCGATCCCTCGCAGATCGGCGCCATCGAGCGTGCCATCCAGCAGAGCAGTCTTGGCCTCAATCCCGCCAATGATGGCAAGATCATTCGCATCCCCGTGCCGAGCCTTACCGAGGAGCGGCGCAAGGAGCTGGTCAAGGTCGCCCACGATATGGCGGAGGCGAGCCGCAACGTCGTCCGCGCCGCTCGCCGCCACGGCAACGACGAGCTCAAGAAGATGGAGAAGGAAAAGGAGATCAGCCAGGACGACGAGCACCGCGGCCACGACGAGATGCAAAAGCTCCACGATCACTACATCGGCGAGATCAACAAGGCTCTGAGCAACAAAGAACACCAGATCATGGAGGTCTGAGGCGGTGCTCCCGGGGGGGCTCGACGAGGCTCCCACGCGACGGGGCTCTCTGGTAACGGGGCCGCCGCGAAACAATGACGGCGGAGGACGCGGGCAGGCTCATCGGGCCTGCCTTCGTCGTTCCAGGTCTCCCTCCACGTCCCGCATTCCTGATGAACGATCATCGCATCTACGGCTATCACCCCGTCCGCGAAGCGCTGCGCCACCGCCCTCACGAGGTCGTGCGGGTGTGGAGCGTGGGCCGGAGCGGCAAGCGCCAGGCGGAGATCCAGGACCTCTGCCGCCGTCATCGGGTCGCGTTCGGGCCGGCGCCGGACTCCCTGAGGGCAGAGCTGGAGAGGAAGCTCGGGGACGCGGTGCACAACGGTCTGGTAGCGGAGCTGCAGCAGGCTCCTGCGGAGGCGGGAAGCCAGCCTGGCGACGGGGCGGACCCTCAGCTGGTGGTGCTGCTGGAGGACGTCCAGGATCCGCGCAACCTCGGGGCGATCTTGAGGGTCTGTGAAGGGGCTGGGGTGGGGAAGGTGCTGATTCGGGACCGCGGCAGCGCGCCGATCTCGCCGTTGGCGGTCAAGACCTCCGCCGGTGCCGCCGAGTGGCTGGCCCTCGAGCGCATCACCAACAGCGGTCAGGAGATCGGCCGGCTAAAAAAGGAAGGCTTCTGGATCTACGGAGCCGACGCCGGAGGCTCCGCCGCGTGGGATCTGGATCTCTCCGGTCCCACCGTTCTGTGCTTTGGTGGTGAGGCCAAAGGGCTTCGGCAACGCACCCGAAAGCTCTGTGACGGGCTAGTTTCCGTGCCCATGCGCGGTCACGTCGAGTCCCTCAATGTGGCCACGGCGGCGGCGGCGATGCTCTATGAGGCAGTTCGTCAGCGACAGAGGTTGCACCGCGAGGGGAAGAGACGCTAAACTCACCGACCTGCCCGGAAGGGCGCTCTGGCCGGGAGTCACACGACGAGTTCGGTGGGGTCGTTCGAGAGAGAGACCCCGAGTGGCGGTTCCGGTGCCGGCAACCGACAACGCTTCAGGCGCGGTGCTGATTCTTCGGGCCGGCATAGCTCAGTGGTAGAGCAACTGTCTTGTAAACAGTAGGTCCGCGGTTCGATCCCGCGTGCCGGCTCCAAAGGCTAGAGCTTCCCGAAGCCGACATCGAGCGGCAGACGGGTTTGAAAGAGAAGATTTCGGAGGCGTACCCGAGTGGCCAAAGGGGGCAGACTGTAAATCTGCTGGGCTATGCCCTACGGTGGTTCGAATCCATCCGCCTCCACCAATTTCTTTGTCGACGGTCTCATTGACAGATCGCTAACTGTTTCCCGCTCTGCGAAGCCCATGGCTGGGTGAGCAGTCGGGACAGGTCGCGCCGGCCGAGGAGGCATCCCGGCGCCGCAATCCACTGCGGGAGTAACTCAGTGGTAGAGTCTCGGCCTTCCAAGCCGTTGGTCGCGGGTTCGATTCCCGTCTCCCGCTCCATCCTCTCTCCACCCTTCAGCTCCTCATGATCCGTCTGAGGCCTCTTCGGTGAGGCCGAGAGGGGTCGGCTCTCAACGGGCTGGCGCGGCGGTGCCGGAAGCGCAGGTGCCGGTTTTCTGGCGAAGGGGGGTTGCAATCAAGGCTGGTTTCTGCCATGATTCTGGCTTCCCGTCGCCGCCCGGTGCGCGCGGCGCGCGGAACCTCGGGTAGAGCCTCGGAGGCGAGGTCTTCAGCACTTCGATCTTCCCGGGGAGGCAGTTTGCGAAGGGTGTTTACATTCATCTGAAGAAGGGGTACGCTCTGCGAGTTTGCCTGCCGGCCTGTTAGCGGGCGGAAAGTCCGCGCGGGGCCGGTGTCCTTCGCGCCCACGTGGCTCAGGGGTAGAGCACTTCCTTGGTAAGGAAGGGGTCACCGGTTCAAATCCGGTCGTGGGCTCCAACATTAGAAAGCTGTCGTTCACCGTTTCGAGAATAGGCAAGTCGCCCTCCCGGGCGCCGGTTTGTAGGAGGCATTTGGAACGCCATGGCTAAGGAAAAGTTCGAGCGGACGAAGCCGCACGTCAATATCGGGACCATCGGTCACGTGGACCATGGGAAGACGACCCTGACGGCGGCCATTACGCGCATTCAGGCGGCCAAGGATATGGCGCAGTTCGCGGCCTTCGACGCCATCGACAAGGCCCCGGAGGAGCGCGAGCGCGGTATCACCATCGCGACGGCGCACGTGGAGT
>JAXHTF010000345.1 GCA_034211275.1 Acidobacteriota bacterium | reverse complement strand
GACGCAGAAGGGTAGGCCAGCCTGCGACTGGAGGTGCAGGTTGAAGCACGTAGGAGGGCTCGGCAGGTAAATCCGCTGAGCTGTTAACTCCGAGGTGTGATCCCGAGTCCTCTTGTGGACGAAGTGGCTGACCCCACGCTGCCAAGAAAAACCTCTAAGGAGAGCTGTGGGTGACCGTACCGTAAACGGACACACGTGGGCGAGGTGAGTATCCACAGGCGCTTGAGTGAACCCTTGTGAAGGAACTCGGCAAAATTGCACCGTAACTTCGGGAGAAGGTGCGCCCTCATACCGTGAAGACCCTCGCGGTTGGAGCGGGAGGGGGTTGCAGTGAAAAGGCCCAGGCGACTGTTTACTAAAAACACAGGACTCTGCAAACTTCTCAAGAGGAAGTATAGGGTCTGACGCCTGCCCGGTGCCGGAAGGTTAAAAGGAGGGGTTAGCTTCGGCGAAGCCCCGAATTGAAGCCCCGGTAAACGGCGGCCGTAACTATAACGGTCCTAAGGTAGCGAAATTCCTTGTCGGGTAAGTTCCGACCTGCACGAATGGCGTAACGATCTGGGCACTGTCTCCACAAGGGGCTCAGCGAAACTGTAGTACCGGTGAAGATGCCGGTTACCCGCGGTAAGACGGAAAGACCCTGTGAACCTTTACTGCAACTTGGCACTGGCTTTTGATGCTGTATGTGCAGCATAGGTGGGAGGCTGTGAAGCCGGGGCGTCAGTCTCGGTGGAGCCATCGGTGAGATACCACCCTTATTGCATTAGGAGTCTAACCTGGACCCGTGATCCGGGTCGGGGACAGTGTCTGGTGGGCAGTTTGACTGGGGCGGTCGCCTCCCAAAGCGTAACGGAGGCGCCCAAAGGTACCCTCAGGCTGTTTGGAAACCAGCCGTAGAGCGCAAAGGTGTAAGGGTGCTTGACTGCGAGACCTACAAGTCGAGCAGGGACGAAAGTCGGGCTTAGTGATCCGGCGGTTCCGAGTGGAAGGGCCGTCGCTCAACGGATAAAAGGTACTCCGGGGATAACAGGCTGATCCTGCCCAAGAGTTCACATCGACGGCAGGGTTTGGCACCTCGATGTCGGCTCATCGCATCCTGGGGCTGAAGCAGGTCCCAAGGGTTCGGCTGTTCGCCGATTAAAGCGGTACGTGAGCTGGGTTTAGAACGTCGTGAGACAGTTCGGTCCCTATCTACCGTGGGCGGAGGACACTTGAGGAGATCTGTCCCTAGTACGAGAGGACCGGGATGGACGAACCTCTGGTGCACCAGTTGTCGCGCCAGCGGCACAGCTGGGTAGCTATGTTCGGAAAGGATAACCGCTGAAAGCATCTAAGCGGGAAGCCCACTCCAAGATAAGGTGTCCCGGGCGCAAGCCCCTGAAGACCCCAGGAAGACCACCTGGTTGATAGGCGGGATGTGGAAGCGCGGTAACGCGTGGAGCTGACCCGTACTAATCGGTCGTGAGGCTTGACCACACGTCTTCATTGAGTGTGTTCTCGAGATCCGATGGACACGAAGACTCGATTTTCGGTTGTGATTTTTTTCCGGTGGTCACAGCGAGAGGGAAACGCCCGATCCCATTCCGAACTCGGAAGCTAAGCCTCTCAGCGCCGATGGTACTGTGCGTCCAGCGTACGGGAGAGTAGGTCGCCGCCGGGAAGTTTCTTGATGCAGCGCCCCGTCATCCGACGGGGCGTTTTGCTTTCCGATCCGGGGCGCAGATCGACTGCAAGGACGGGGCGATCGGAGCCGGCCGTATCGTCTGATAGGGTGTGCCGCCATGGAGACGTGGGTCCGACCGGACGACCATTGGGCGCTGTGGACTGTGCTGCTGGCCGCCGGGGCGTTCGGGATCTGGGCCGAGCGCACCCGCTGGGGCGCCCGGGTCTCCGGCGCAGTAGTCGCCATCGGCACCGCTCTGGTGCTGTCCAACCTCGGCCTGATCCCGGTGCGCGCACCGGCCTACGACGTGGTGTGGTCGTACCTGGTGCCGCTGGCGATCCCGCTGCTGCTGCTGCGGGCGGACCTCAAGCGGATCCTGACCGAGGCCGGACCGACCCTGCTCGCGTTCACGGCCGGCGGTATCGGCACCGTCCTCGGCACCTGCCTGGCCTTCTGGCTGATCCCCCTCGGTGAGGAGGGCTGGGAGCTGGCCGGAATCTTCTGTGCCACCTATGTCGGTGGCTCCATGAACTTCGTCGCCGCATCCGAGGCCCTGGGTCTGCGCTCCGGTGACCTGCTGTCGGCCGGCTTCGCCGCCGACAACCTCGTGATGGCGGCGTACTTCCTGGTGCTGTTCGCCCTGCCCGGCGCGGCCGTGATGCGGCGTTGGCTCGGCGAACGGAGGGTTCCGGCGGACGGGCACGAGCTCGGGAAAGAGGCAGCGGAACCCGCCCCGCCGCCGACCCTGTCCGGCATGGCCGCGGCGCTCGCGGTGTCGGCCGGCTTGTGTGCGGCGGGCTTCGCGTGCGAGGCGCTCACCGGTTTCGCGGGAAGCGGCATCTTGTTTCTGACCGGGTTCACGGTGCTGGTCGCCACCCTGGTGCCGGCGGTAGGCCGCCTCGGCGGCGCGTCGGAGGTGGGCACCCTGATGATGCACGTGTTCTTCGCGGTCATCGGCGCCAGCGCGCACATCGCCACGGTGCTCGAGGTCGGCCCGGTGTTGTTCCTGTTCGCGGCCCTGATTCTGACGGTCCACCTCGCGTTCCTGTTG
>JAXHTF010000344.1 GCA_034211275.1 Acidobacteriota bacterium | reverse complement strand
CTCCACGCTTCCTTCAGTGTCTTCCTCACGGTCGACACCTTGCGCTTCGCTTCGGTCCCTGTGACCTAGTTCCGGGAGGACTTTCACCTCCAGGTCGATGCCCATGCCGGGCACACATACAAAAACGGAGGCGGCCCGGTGAGGGGCGCGCCTCCGCTCGTTGGAAGCAAGGATGAGGGGACGAGAGCTTACTCGCCGACCTCCTTGGGCAGGGCCCGGATGTCCTCGTCGGTGAGCTCAAAGAAGAGCTCGTCCTCGTCGCGACCGGCCTCGGGATACGCCTCTTCCTGCATGTGGAAGTCGTGGTAGTAGCCCATGCCGGTGCCGGCGGGGATCAGACGGCCGACGATGACGTTTTCCTTCAGGCCGCGCAGGTAATCCACCTTGCCGCTGATGGCAGCCTCGGTGAGCACCCGGGTGGTCTCCTGGAAGCTGGCCGCTGAGATGAAGCTCTCGGTGGACAGGGACGCCTTGGTGATGCCCAAGAGCAGAGGCCGGCCCACGGCGGGCTGGCCACCGGCGGCGATGACCTCGTCGTTCTCTTCCTGGAAGCGCCAGCGGTCGACCTGCTCGTCGATGAGGAATTGGGTATCCCCGACCTCCTCGATCTTCACCGAGCGCATCATCTGACGGACGATGACCTCGATGTGCTTGTCGTTGATCTGCACGCTCTGGGAGCGGTAGACCTCCTGGATCTTGTCCACCAGGTAACGCTGGAGCTCCTTCTCACCGAGCACCTGCAGCACGTCGTGGGGGTTGATGGGGCCGTCGATCAGCGGATCGCCGGCGTTCACCCGCTCGCCCTGCTGCACGTTGATGTGGATGGACCGAGGTACCAGGTACTCGCGCTCGTCGCCGGTGTCGCTGACCACGATGACCTTGCGCATGCCCTTGTGGACGTCGCCCAACTGCACCGTGCCGTCGATCTCGGTGATGATGGCGGGCTCCTTGGGGCTGCGGGCCTCGAAGAGCTCCACCACGCGGGGCAGACCGCCGGTGATGTCCTTGGTCTTGGTGGTCTCGCGGGGGATCTTCACCAGGGTGTCGCCGGGGTGCACCCGCTGGCCGTCGCCCACCATGAGGTGAGAACCGGACGGCAGCAGGTAGCGCTTCTCGGCGTCGCCGGTGCCCTTGACCACGATGGCGGGAACCCGCTTCTCGTTGGCCGAGGCCTCGACGATGATCTTCTGCGACAGACCGGTGACCTTGTCGGTCTCCTCCCGGACGTTCTCGCCTTCGACGATGTCCTGGAACTCGATCTTGCCGCCGATCTCGCTGAGGATGGCGTAGGTGAAGGGATCCCACTCCACCAGCTCGGTGCCGGGCTTGACGGTGTCGCCCTCGCGCACCAGCAGGTGGGAGCCGTAGGTCAGTGCGTAGCGCTCGAGCTCGCGGCCCTTGTCGTCCACCAGCACCAGCTTGCCGTTGCGGTTGATCACCACCAGATCGCCGGCCTTGGACTCGACGGTGTTGACGTTGATGAAGCGCACGGTGCCGGGGTTGGTGGCGGAGTGCTTGGACTGCTCGGACACGCGGCTGGCGGTACCACCAAAGTGGAAGGTCCGCATGGTCAGCTGGGTGCCGGGCTCGCCGATGGACTGGGCGGCGATGACGCCCACGGCCTCGCCGATCTCCACCATCTTGCCGGTGGCCAGGTTGCGGCCGTAGCAGGCGGCGCACACGCCGCGGCGGGTCTCGCAGGTGAGCACGGAACGAATCCGCACCCGCTCGATGCCCGCGCTCTGCACGGCGTTGGCCAGCTCCTCGGTGATCTCCGCGCCGAGCTCGACGATGACTTCGCCGGTCATCGGGTCGTAGATCTCTTCCTGGCTGACACGGCCGACGATGCGGTCGCGCAGCGGCTCGAGGATCTCACCACCCTCCATGATGGCGGTGACGAAGATGCCGTCAATGGTGCCGCAATCTTCCTCGTTGATGATGACGTCCTGCGCCACGTCCACCAGACGCCGGGTGAGGTAGCCGGAGTCGGCGGTCTTGAGCGCCGTATCCGCCAGACCCTTGCGGGCGCCGTGGGTGGAAATGAAGTACTGCAGCACGGACAGGCCTTCGCGGAAGTTGGCGGTAATGGGGGTCTCGATGACCTCGCCGGAAGGCTTGGACATGAGGCCGCGCATACCGGCCAGCTGACGTACCTGCTCGCGGGAGCCTCGGGCGCCGGAGTCCGCCATCATGTTGATGGGGTTGAACTCGCCGCGGTCGGTCTCCACCTTCTTCATCTCGTAGAACATCTCTTCCGACACCTGCTCCGTAGTGCGGTGCCAGATGTCGATGATCTTGTTCTTGCGCTCACCGGCGGTGATCACACCGTTGGTGCGCTGAGCCTCGATTTCGAGGACGTCGGCCTCGGCCTTGCCCAGCAGCTCGGCCTTGCTCGACGGGATGACCATGTCGTCGACGCCGATGGAGATGCCCGCCTTGGTGGCGTAATTGAAGGTGATCTCCTTGAGCTCGTCGAGCATCTTCACCGTCGCCGGAGCACCGAGCTTGATGAAGCAATAGCCCACCAGATCCTGGAGGCCGCGCTTCTTGAGCAGGCCGTTGATGAACGGGATCTCCTTCGGCAGGTGCTGATTGAGGATCACCCGGCCGACGGTGGTGTCGATGACCTTGCGCTCCAGATCCTCGACCTCGGCGTGCAGGATGTCCTGGTTGCTGTATTGAGTGTCGAGGTTGATGTAGCGCCCCGAGTAACGCACCCGGATGCTCGACAGGGT
>JAXHTF010000343.1 GCA_034211275.1 Acidobacteriota bacterium | reverse complement strand
GAGCTGTCGGCCTTATCGATCTCGTCGAGGAGAAGCACCACGCCGTTCTTGGGATCGCAGCTTTCGGGCACCGGAGGCGCTGCTTCTCCAGCTCTCTCCGCCTGAGCCTCTGCATTCGACCAGTTGAAAGCCCACCACAAAGGCCCCGGCACCACGTAGTGGCCCTCGTCCGGCAGCTGCTCGCCGCTCTCGTCGGATCGGGACCGCGCCCCGGCCATCTGGGCATCCGCGAGCCGACGTACGGCGTCGAAGGTCCACAGTAGATCCCGACCCTCTGTGCGGGCATCGATGACCTCGGAAACAAAGGCTCTTCCCAGCTTCACCGCCGCCGCCCGGGCTAGCTGGCTCTTGCCCACTCCCGGTTCGCCGCGAATTAACAGCGGTCGACCTGCCGCAAGAGCGGCGTTGACAGCTTCGACGTCCTGTTGCTCAAAAACGTGAGTACCGGCGCGGGCACTGGAGAGAGTACCGAGTTTCAGATTCTCGGTTGGAAACGGGAGATACAGATTCATGAATCGTCTTCTTTCGATGTACGCTTTCCAAAGATCTTCACCAAGGCATTTCGAGTTTCGTTTTCATCTGCAACCTCTTCGAGATCCGGTTCAAGAATCACCTGGCGTAGCTCTGGGAGGATCTGTGCCAAGGATCTGAAGACCGCCTCATGACCCACATCGCTACCTGCATCTCGCAGCTGGTCTGGATCAGCCACGATGTAGTAGCGCAGATTTCTACTAGCCTCAGCGCGAATTCTGCTATTTAGAATCCTCAGGAATACCTCTTCCCACTTGCCAGGATTCATCTCTGGTACGCCATCCAAATCCAGGATCAAAGAAGAGTGAAAGAGGTGGTCGCCAGCTCGAGGTACTGCCTCCGCTAGGAAAAGCAAGGCTTGCCTACGTTCCTCCGGCCGGTCTGCCCATGCTCCGGAGAGCGCCATCCTATTCACTAGCTGTCCAGTCACGTCTCTAGCGCCCTGCTCTCCCGAGAGATCGGCACCCGATTCTGGAGGCAACGAAACCTGCAAAGGAGCCCGAATCCTTGAAGGATTCACAGACGACGCCTCCAAGCGCAGAGAGCGCCCGTCAATGGCCGCGCAGGCAACCTCCACTAGATCCCTGACGAGCAAGCGAATCCGAACCCTTGTCGCCGCAGAATGGGGCACTTCCGGCCCCAATCTCTGCCAAAACGATGCTGGCAGAGCATAGTCAACAAGAGTCTTAATTCTACTCCTAAGCTCAGGCGCCGATTTGGCTGAGTCGTCTCCATAGGCGCGCAATAGTGCAGTGGCGATGTCTACTAATTGACGGCCTCCGCACACTAAATCGATCAGTTCCTGGTCAGTTGGACCGCCACCCGTAGTGTCCGACCCTGTGCCGAGCGTCTGTCGCAGCCTGGCACAGACCTGCTGATCCATGTGGTTCTCGACCCCCTCTCGCAATCTCGTCCAACGCTCGTCCTCTTTGTTGAGCCCGAGAGCCTCCTTTTGATTGAGCCCAAGAGCCTCCTCGAAACCGTCAGCCCGGAAAAGAGACGGCACCGAGACCGCTTTGACGTAGGTCCCCTCGAAGACATGGACCGCCGAACGCAAGAGCCCCACTAAGGCCAACCCACCCGAACCACCGGTTCGAGTCAAGATTGGAGAACCGGAGATACCCTTCCATCCACCGGCTTTCTTCGGCTTACCGGACTTCATCGATACAGTGAAGCCGCCCTCAGCCTCGTCAACCAGATGAAAGCCCCCTCCGAGCGGCAAACGCTCCTCGGGCTTCTTCTCAGAGGACACATATCCAGCACCGCTCCAGCGGCCCTCCGCCAGGATGCTGGCCTTCTGGTAGCGTCTCCAGGAAGAAAGGCTCCCCTGGGGATCGGTCTCTAGGAGAACCGCATCAGGCCCGTCATATTCCTTCGCGGCAGGAGGGGGATGAGGCCAGACCACCTTCGCAGGGTTGGACTGCCAGCCGTCGCCGTCGGGATCCTGGACCTGTAACCCTTCGAGGTAGCCATACACGACATGCCAGCAGGTGAGGACCACGGTCGGGCTCAGCCGGAACCCTGAGCCGAGAAACTCCTGCCCACACATGATGCGTACATAGCGGGCGGCTTCGAGCTCAGCCATGAGTCAGGGCGGCGGGGCTAGTGCGCCGAGAGGTAGACATCGCCGTCCTCGTCGTCATCCACCAGCTTCGGTTCCAAGCTCAAACGGATCTTCTGCAGGCTCTGGCTAGCATAGCGGCCGCTGAGCTCCCCCGAGACATCGCCGGAAAGCACCCAGAACTTGATGCCGCCTCCCACCTTGCCCTTGGTGGTTACTTCCTTCTCCACTCCAACGTGGAGCTCCAGCTCCAACTCCTTGACCTGCAACCGCAGCTTCTCGTCCTTACCTGCCTCCATCGCCGTCAACAGCTGTCCTCGAAGTTCTTGAATCACCTGCGCCAGGGGAATCGTCGAGCTGGACATTGCGCGCTACGCCTCCTTCTTCGGTACCCGGTCTCTGAGACACCACGTTTTCTCGATTGCGATGTTGAGAGTTTATCGAAGGCGGCCAAAAGATGCATCGCAGCACCGGCACCGGATTCCAGGTAGGTCAGCCCGAAGCCCCGCGAGGGGTTGAAACCCCTCGCTACTCTATCGCGGCCTCCGTTCCGGAGGACGCCACCCCCGCCCGCCCCGGAGCCGGCCAGAGGCCGGCGCTCCCAGGGGCTCATTGCTTCGCTTTGCCAAAGCCGGCGGTCGCCTCACGCTCTCAGAGGGAACTATGCCCGGGGAAAACTCGCTCCGACGCTGGAGCATCGGAGCGAGT
>JAXHTF010000342.1 GCA_034211275.1 Acidobacteriota bacterium | reverse complement strand
GGTTGGGGGACGGGGCCCTACCCACTCCCCGGGCCGCCGACGCCGCCTACGTCATCTACACCTCCGGCTCGACGGGTCAGCCCAAGGGCACCTGGCTGACCCACGGCGGGCTGGCGAACCTGGTGGCCTGGCACGGCAGCCTCCACGGCGAGCCGTCGGCGGACGGCTGGGGCCGTCGTCCGGGGGTGCGGACGACGCTGTTGGCGGGGCCGGGCTTCGACGCTTCGGTGTGGGAGGTGTGGTCGTCCCTGGCGCTGGGGGCGACGCTGGTGCCGGTGCCGTCGGCGGTGGTCTCCCAGCCGCCGGAACTGATTCGCTTCCTGCACCAGCGCCAGGTGCGCCAGACCTTCCTGCCGACGCCGCTGGCGGAGGTGGTGATGGAGGAGCTGGATGCCGCCTCGGCTCGACAGCAGGAGCTGCCGTCGCCCGAGGACTGGTCGGTGGAGATGCTCTTCGTCGGTGGCGACCGGCTGCACCGGGGGCCGTCGGTGGTGGAAGGGGCGGATCGCGCCGCCTACCAGATGATGGATCTCTACGGCCCTACGGAGGCGACGGTGATCTCGGTGGCGAGCCGGGTGGCGGAGCCGGGGAGCGGCGTCGAGCACGCCATCGGCCGGCCGTTGCCGGGGGTCCGGAGCTACGTGGTGGACGAGGCTCTCCATCCGGTGCCGGCAGGGGTCGCCGGGGAGCTGGTGCTGGGGGGCGTGGGGCTGGCTCGGGGCTATTTGGGCCGCCCGGCGCGCACCGCCCAGGCCTTCGTCCCCGACCCTCTGGGAGGAAGAGAGGGCGAGCGCCTCTACCGCACCGGCGACCTGGCCCGCTTCCGTGCCGACGGCCGGGTGGATTTCCTGGGACGACGGGACCACCAGGTCAAGGTGCGGGGCTACCGCATTGAGCTGGGGGAGATCGAGGCGGCCCTGGGGCGCCAGCCGGGAGTCTCGGAGGCACTGGTTCTGGCTCTCCCTGCACCAGGAGGCTCGCGGCTGGTGGGCTATCTGGGTTGCCCCCGGGAGCGGGCGGAGATCTCTGCGGTGCGGGCGGCGCTTCGCCAAAGCCTGCCGGATTACATGGTGCCCACGGCCTTCGTGGTGCTGGAATCGCTGCCGCGCACCGCCAACGGCAAGATCGATCGCAAGACCCTGGCGCAGCTGGCGCCGGAGGCGGAGACTCAGGATGGCTCCCGAGGCCGGGCCCCCCGCGGCCCCCTGGAGGAGCTGGTGGCGGCGGCCTACGAGGAGCTGCTGGGAGCCTCGGAGGTGCGGGCGGAGGACGACTTTTTCGCTCTCGGCGGCCACTCGCTGCTGGCCACCCGGCTGGTGGCGCGGCTGCGCACGGCTTCGGGGGTGGATCTACCGCTGGATCGTCTCTTCGAAGCGTCGACGGTGGCGGAAGTGGCGCGGGCGCTGTCGGATTTGCTGGCGAGGGCCGGCTCCGAAGACGCCCCGCCGCCGCTGCGCCGCATCGACCGAGGGGACGACGGGCCGCTGCCCCTCTCCTTCGCCCAGCAGCGGCTGTGGCTGGTGGAGCAGCTGGAGCCGGGGACGGCGGCCTACGCGGTGCCGGCGTCGCTGGAGCTGCGGGGGGCGCTGGAGGCGGCAGCCCTGAGCCGCGCCCTGGGCTCGCTGCTGGAGCGCCAGCGGGCGCTGCGGGCACGGTTTCCGTCAGAAGCCGGCGAGCCGGTGCAGGAGCTGCTGCCGGCGCCGGAGCGGGCTTCGCTGCCGGTGGTGGATCTCGCCGGGCTGAGGGATCCGGTGGACGAAGCGACTCGCCTGGCGACGGTGGAGGCCCGCCGGCCCTTCGACCTGGAGCAGGGCCCGCTCTTCCGCTCCAGCCTGCTGCGCCTCGCTCCAGACCACCACCGCCTGGTGCTGAGCCTGCACCACGTGGTGGCGGATGGCTGGTCCATGGGGATCCTGGTGCGGGAGCTGGGGCAGCTCTACGCGAACGCGTCCGGCGCCGAGGAGGCAGCCCTCGCTCCGCTGCCGGTGGACTACGCCGACTACGCGGCCTGGCAGCGCAGCTGGCTGCGGGGCGAGGTCCTGGAGCGCCAAGTGGCGGCGTGGCGGGAGGTGCTGGCGGGAGTGCCGGTGCTCGAGCTGCCCGGGGATCGCCCGCGGCCGGCGGTGCGCTCGACGGAGGGGGCGAGATTCCCGGTGCGGTTGGCATCGGAGCTCACCGAGAGGCTCCGTCGCCTGGGCCGGGACCACGGCGCCACCCTCTTCATGACCGTGCTGGCGAGCTTCCAGGAGTTGCTCTCCCGCCTCACCGGAGACCGGGACCTGGCGGTGGGAGTGCCGGAGTCCGGCCGCGGCGTGCCCGAGGTCGAAGAGCTGGTGGGCTTCTTCGTCAACGTGCTGGTGCTGCGGGGGCAGCTGGCGCCGGAGGAGAGCTTCGGCCAGCGGCTGGCGGCGGCGCGGCGGACGGTGCTGCAGGCCTACGGTCACCGCTGGGTACCCTTCGAGAAGCTGGTGGAGGAGCTGTCCCCGGGGCGGGACTTGGCCCACACGCCCCTCTTCCAGGTGATGCTGGTGATGGACGGCGCTCCGCCGCCGTCGGCGTCCTGGGGCGAGTTAGAAGCCCAGCCGGTGGTGGTGGAGACGGGGGTGTCGAAATTCGATCTCACCCTCGCCCTTTCGGAGAGGGCCCTTGCCGAGGTGCCGGCGGAAGCATTGGCGGAGGGCTCGGAGGGGGAGACGGAGCTCGCCGGGTATTTCGTCTACCGCACCGACCTCTTCGACCGCAGCACCATCGCCCGCTGGGCCGGCTGGTGGCGCCGGCTCTTGGAGTCGGCGTTGGCGGAGCCAGAGAAGCCCGTGGCGGAGCTCTCGCTCC
>JAXHTF010000341.1 GCA_034211275.1 Acidobacteriota bacterium | reverse complement strand
TCCTGCCGGATGGTCTGGGCACCTCCCCGGAGCAAGCACCCGGGCAGCGGCTCTACCGCACCGGCGACCTGGGTCGCTGGACGGTGACGGGGGAGCTGGAGTTCCGCGGCCGCCGGGACCACCAGGTCAAGGTCCGGGGCCACCGAGTGGAGCTGGGGGAGATCGAGGCGGTCCTGCGGTCGGTGGCGGACGGCCAGCCTGAGTCCCTTCGCGAGGCGGCGGTGGTCTACGAGGCCTCGTCGGGGCGCCTGGTGGCGTTCTTCGCGGCGGCCCCGTCGGACGGTCCGTCGGCGGACGAGCTGCGCCGGCGGCTGGAAGAGAGGCTCGAGGAGCGGCTGCCGGCCTACATGGTGCCGTCGCGGTGGGTGGCGCTGGAGTCGCTGCCGCGGACGCCCAACGGCAAGGTGGACCGCAAGGAGCTGCTGGCCCGGGCTGCTGCAAGCTCCGGATCCGGCGCGGAAGGAGCGGCCCGCCCGCCGGCCCCGGGCCTGGAAACGGCGCTGGCAGAGATCTACCGCCGGGTGCTGGAGGCGGAGACGGTGTCCGCGACGGCGAGCTTCTTCGAGCTCGGCGGCCACTCGCTGCTGGCCACCCGGGTGGTCTCCCAGGTACGCCAGGCTCTCGGGGTGGAGCTACCCCTGCGCCAGCTCTTCGAGACCCCGACGGTGGAGCAGCTGGCGCGGGTGGTGGCGGGGCTGGAGGCCACCGACGAGGACGAGCTGCGAGCGGGCCTCGCCCCGGCCACCGGTGCCCCGCTCTCCTTCGCCCAGCAGCGGCTGTGGTTCCTCGATCAATTGGAGACCGCCAGCGCTCTCTACAACATCCCGCTGGCCCTGGAGCTGCGGGGGCGGTTGGAGCCGTCGGCGCTGGCCTGGAGCCTGGGCCGCATCGTCGAGCGTCACCACGCGCTGCGCACCCGATTCCCCGGAGAAGAGTCCAGCGAGGATCCGGTACAGGAGCTGGCGGAGGCTCCGGGCCGCTGGATCGCGCTGCCGGCGGTGGATCTATCGGGCCTGGGAGGCTCGGAGCAGGAGCTGCAGCGCCCGTCGGAATCGTGGAGACCGTCGGAATCGTGGAGACAAGCGCTGGAGGGGCTGGCGCGGCGGGAAGCCGGGGCACCCTTCGATCTCGCCGCCGGCCCGGTGCTCCGTTGCCGGCTGGTGCGCTTGGCCGCCGAGCACCACGCCCTGCTGGTGACGGTGCACCACATCGCCGCCGACGGCTGGTCCTTGGGGGTCCTGCTGGAAGAGCTCTCGGCGCTCTACTCGGCGCGGCTTGCGGGGCAGCCTTCGCCGCTGGCTCCGCTGCCGGTGCAATACGCCGACTTCGCGGTGTGGCAGCGCCGGCGGCTGACGGAGGAACGGTTGGAGGCGGAGGTGGCCTGGTGGCGGCAGCAGCTGGCCGGTGCGCCGCCGGTGCTCGAGCTGCCGCTGGACCGCCCGCGAACCTCCCGGCGCCGCTACCTCGGTGGCCGGGTGCGCTTCCGCTGGGACGCCGAGCTGACGGCGGGGCTGGTGCGGCTGGCACGGGAGCGGGACGCGACCCTCTTCATGGTCCTGCTGGCAGTCTTCGACAGCCTCCTGAGCCGTCTCGCCGGCGGCACCGACGTGGTGGTGGGGACGCCGGTGGCGGGGCGCACGGCGGCGGCGGTGGAGAAGCTCATCGGCTTCTTCGTCAACACCCTGACACTGCGGGTGGATCTGGGCGCGGGAGACGGGCAGTCCAAGGGAGAGGGGAAGCCTGAGGCCGGCAGAGCCCACGAGCCCACCTTCGCCGAGGTCCTGGAGCGGGTCCGCCGCTCGGCGCTGGCGGCCTATGACCACCAGGAAGTGCCCTTCGAGCGCCTGGTGGAAGCCTTGGCGCCGGAGCGGGATCTGAGCCACACGCCCCTCTTCCAGGTCCTCTTCCAGCTGCAGAACACGCCCCTGACCTCCTTCCGGCTGCCGGGCCTTGAGGCCTCGCCGCTGTGGGGCGAGACGGGGGTGGCGAAATTCGATTGGACCCTATCGCTACGGCAGACGGGGGGCGAGCTGGAAGGTTCCTTGGAGTATGACCGAGAGCTCTTCGACGCCACCACGGCGCAGCGGGTGGTGGGTTGGTACGAGGTGCTGGCGCGCTCGGCGGTGGCCGGCCCGGATGCGGCGGTGGGAGAGCTGGAGATGCTCAGCCCCGCCCAGCGCCAACAGCTGCTGCTGGAATGGACGGGGATGTGGGGCCGTGAGGCGGGACCGGAGGGCTTGCACCAGCTCTTCGAAGCGCGGGCCCGGGAGCATCCGGATCGTCCGGCGGTGACGGATGGATTGGGAACCCATGGATCCGGAAGCTGGTGGAGCTATGGCGAGCTGCTAGCGGCGTCCCGCCGGGTGGCGGCCTATCTACGAGGCCTCAGTTTGGATCCAGAAAGCCGGATCGGCGTCTTCCTGCCCCGGGACCGGCGCCTGGTGTCCTCGCTGCTGGGGATCCTGGGGTCCGGGGGCGCCTACGTGCCGCTGGATCCGGAGTATCCGGAGGAGCGACTGCGCCAGGTTTTGGACAACGCCGGAGTCCAGGCGGTGCTGACCACCGGCGAGCTGGCGCCGCGGCTGCCTTTTGCTGAGGAGTCGGCCACGAATGCGCGGCGGATCACCCTGGAAGAGGTGGAGGGGGCCTCGCTGGAGATAGAAGGAGCCTTCCAGGCGCCGGTCTCGCCGCAGCAGCTGGCGTACCTGATCTACACCTCCGGCTCCACGGGGGTACCCAAAGGAGTAGCGCTGAGCCACGGCGCGGCGGTGACGCTGATGCATTGGGCCCGGGACTACTTTGACGACGAGGAGCTCTCCGGGGTCTACGCCGG
>JAXHTF010000340.1 GCA_034211275.1 Acidobacteriota bacterium | reverse complement strand
TGCCGCACATCGACCCCGCCAGCTACCGGCGCTACGACCGGCTGACGGAGGTCTTCGTATCGCTGGACAGCGAGCAGGCGGCGGAGCTCTACGGACAATTCAAGCCGCTGATTCAGCAGGCCTATGAGGATCTGGGCTACCCGGACCGGGACTTCGACCGCACCCTGCAGCGGGCCATCCGTCAGCTGCGCTCGGCGCCGGTACCGGAAGGGGACGTGGCCCTGACGCCGCGAGTCCTGACCTACGCCTACTCGGATCCGGAGCTCGAATCCCTACCCCCGGCTCAGCGCAGCCTGCTGCGCACCGGTCCGGAGAACACCCGCCGCATCCAGGCCAAGCTGGCGGAGCTGGAAGCGGCGCTGGATCTTTGAGCCTCCGCTGCCCCTCTACCCCATCGGCCCCTCTTCATAACCGGTGGGAAAGAGTAGCCCCAACAGCGCCGTGGCGTAGGAACCAGCGGGGAGGAAGAAGCGCAGCTCCAAATCCTTTCCACCACCCTCTCCCAGCTCCCCATCTGAAGAGAGCACCTCCAACGACACCTGCCGCAGCCGCGCCCGCAGGCTGCGCCGCTCGCCGGTGAGCCGCAGCTCCCGGGCTCCGGGGAGAGCCTCTAGATCCGCCACCCCGAGCTCCTCCAGGACCTGCCTCTCCAGCTCCGCCACCGCGCCCTCGGGACGGGCCACTTTGCTGCCGAAGAGCGGGCCCGTGGGACTGACGGCGAAGCGTTCCAGCCGCGGCGCCAGGGAGGCCGGATCGTCCACCGGGATCAGCCGGCCGCTGCCGTGGGCGATGGCCAGATCCCCCGGCAGCAGCTCGTGGCAGGGCGCCGGACGGCGGTCCAAAATCCGATTGAAGGCCAGGGCTTGCACCGCGCTGACCAAGAATCCTCGTTTCCGTCGACTGGGCTCCCGGCCCCCTGCCTCCGCCTCGCCCCGCAGTACCGCCAGCCCGCGCTCCACGTTCCTGCCGCCGTGGCCGAAACGCTGGTCGCCGAAGCGGTTGGGCATGCCGTGGGCCTCGGCTTCTTCCAACCTGTGGCGAGCCTCCGCCATCAGCTCCTCCGCCACTCCCCGCACCCGAATGCGGAAACGGTTCCCCGCCAGCTCGCCGAGGCGCAGCCGGGCATTGCCCGCTTCCGCCCTCAGAATCTCCACGCCGTCCATCTCCAGCTCCGGGGCCCGCTCCCGGGGCCAGCGGGGCACCGACAGCCATTGCCGGGTCACGCCGTGGCGATCCTTGCGGCCGGCGAAGCCCACCTGCCCGGCGGCGACACCGGCGCGCCGTGCCATCTCCCGGGCCACCGCGGCGGTGTCCACCCCGCGCTTTTCGATCCAGAGATAGAGGTGCTCACCGCGCCCGGCGGGAGCCGACCGGGGCACCTCCTCGACCTCGAAATCCTCCACACGCTCACGGATGCGGGGCCGCCCTGGGGAGCTTTCGGACTCGTTCTTCATGACTGTTTACTCATCGCTGAGGAGAGCTCGGTGGGTCGATTTGCAGCCGGTCCATCGTCAAAGGGGGAGAAGGGCGTAGCGGAGGATGATCAGCACCGCCAGCAGATAGATCAGCCACGGCACTTCCTGCCGCCGGCCGGCGGCGGTCTTGACCAGAGCGAAGGCGACGATGCCGGCGGCGAGACCGTGGGTGATGTTGAAGGAGAGGGGCATGAGCACCGCGGTGAGAAAGGCGGGCAGGGCTTCCGTGGTGTCCCGCCAGTCGATCTCCCGCACCGCCCGCACCATCATGGATCCCACCAGGATCAGCGCCGGAGCGGTGATGGGATTGGCGCCGCCGCCGGTGCCCTGCCCCACCACCGCCACCAGGGGGGTGGCGAACGGTGCCAGCAGAAAGAGACCGGCGGTGACGAAGTTGGCGACCCCGGTGCGCGCTCCGACGGCAACGCCGGCGCCGCTCTCGATGAACGAGGTCACCGTCGAGGTGCCGAAGAGAGCGCCGGCGGCGCTGCCCACCGAGTCCGCCGTCAGGGCCCGGTCGATGCCCGGCAGCTCCCCCTCCTCATCCAGCAGATCCGCCTCGTAGGCCACTCCCAAGAGAGTCCCCAGGGTGTCGAAGAGATCGAAGAAGAGGATCACCAAGATCAGCGGCAGATAGCGCAGCTGCAGCGCCCCCAGCAAGTCGATCTGCAACCCCGGCAGGTCCCCCGACGGCAGCGAGAAAAAGCTTTCCGGCCACGGCACCATCCCCAAGACCAACGCTGCCACCAGGGCGAAGAGCAAGCCCCAGAAGATGGCGGTGGAGATGCCGGCGGCGGCGAGACCGGCGGCCAAGGCCAGGGCCACCAGGGTGAGCACCGCCGGCGCCGCGGTGAGATCCCCCAGGGTCACCATGGTGTTGGCATCGGCCTGCACCAACGTTCCCTGCTGCAGACCGATGAAGGCGATGAACAGCCCGATGCCCACCGCCCCGGACAGCCGCAGTACCTTGGGCACCGCCCGCACCAAGCGCTTGCGGGCACCGGACACGGTGAGCCCGACGAACAGGACACCGGCCCAGAAGACCAACCCCAGGGCGGTCTGCCAAGGCACGCCGGCGCCGAGGCAAACGCTGTAGGCAAAGAAGGCGTTGAGCCCCATGCCCGGCGCCAGGGCGATGGGATAGTTGGCCACCCACCCCATGAGCAGGGTGGCGAAAGCGGCGCTCAGGCAGGTGGCCAGCACCGCCCCCTCCAGGGGCATGCCGGCGGCGGTGAGAAAGATCGGGTTGACCGCCACGATGTAGGCCATGGTGAGGAAGGTGGTGAGCCCTCCCAAGGCCTCCCGACGCAGCGTCGACCCCGCCGCCTCCACCCCCAGACGGCGGCTCAGGGCGGCCA
>JAXHTF010000339.1 GCA_034211275.1 Acidobacteriota bacterium | reverse complement strand
AGCGCCGAGGCCGCCGGCCGATGGGGCGCCGGTGGCCGAGGTGGTGGCAGAGAGCGAGCCGATGCCTTCGATGGGGGCCGCGGAGGCGGGGAGCGAAGAAGATCCCGCCTCCCTGGCGGCGGCGGTGGCGTGGAGCCTTCTACAGCAAGGACGACCGGAGGCGGCGGAGTCCTGGTTCCGCCGCGCCTTGGAGCATCGGCCCAACCTGGAGAGTGCCGCCGAGGGGCTGGCAGGATTGCTCTGGGAGCGGGGAGATACCCGGGAGGCGGCCTCCCTGGCGGAGCGCTTCCCCGGCAACCCACGCCTGGAGCCCTACCGCATCGGTGCCCTGGCGGAGCGTGCGCTCCGGGCTTACGAAGGCCAACGCTGGCAAGAAAGCCTGGAGTTGTTGGAGGAGCTGAGCCGCCGCCGGCCGCTGGAGCGCCAGGAGCGCCTCCGCCACGCCTGGAGCCTCTACCGTCTGGGCCGTTTCGAAGAATCGGCGCAGGAGATGGAGGAGCTCTACCGCGAGGCTCCGGGGACCGACGATGTTGGCATGGCTCCGCCCGGCTCCGTCGAAACCAATGCCGGCAAGAGGAGGTGGGCGGGCGAGAGCTCCGGGTCCAGATCCTCGAAGAGACGGATCGGCGGCTCCGCGGAGGCGGCCTCCGAAGAGCCTGCCGCGCTCCCCGCCACCGCCTGGCGCCGAGTGGGGGAGGCGGGCTCGCCGCCGCCCCAGGTCGCCGCGGCCTCGGAGCCGTCGCCGAGGGCCGAGCCTTCGCCGGTGCAAGAGCCGGCAGCGACGGTGCCGAGCTCGCGCCTCGAGCCCCCCTTCGTCCCTAGGCGGACGCTCGGGGCCCGTCCCTACTCGTCCCGAGACTCTTCCTCTCGGCAAGTCCCTTCGAGAGGCCTTGCATCCGCCACCGTTGGCCGGACGGATCGGCCAGCGAGCCTGGGCCAGCTGGAGCTCACCGCGCCCCCCAGCCCCGAACCGGCGCCGGAGCCGGGGTCGGGCTGGACCTCCGATCCCGGACCGCTGGAAGAGCGGGTGCAGGCGGCGCTGGTCTTGGGTTGGAGCGCCTACCGGCAGCGGCAGTGGGAGGCGGCGGCCAATTGGTTCGGCCGCGCCCTGCACCTGCGGCCGGACCTGGCGGAGGCGGCCCACGGTTTGGTGCTGGCGCGGCTGGAGCAGGGCAACACCTGGGAGGCGGAGCAGCTGGCCCGCCGCTACCAGACCTATCCGCCCATGATGGAGCTTTTGGGGCGGGTGCTGGCGGCCCGGGGGGACGAGCTGGCCGCCGCCGGAGAGCCCGCGGCAGCCCTCGACAAGCTGGAGGAGGCGGCGCTCTATGGTGCTCTTTCCCGAGGCCAGCAGATCACTCGCGCCTGGACCCAATACCAGGTTGGGCGCAAGGCTTCAGCGGCGACTCTCTTCGAGCAGCTCTACCGCGAGCAGCCCGACGCCCAGAGCGCCGAAGGGCTGCTCTACAGCTTCAAGGACCTGGGGCGAGTTCCGGCTCTGGAGCAGATCGCCGCCGAGATTCCCGGGCCCCAGGCAGAGTGGCTGCAGCAGCAGATCGCTACCCTCTACGCCCAACGTAAGCTGTTTCTAGCCTCCGAACGAGCCCGCCCCGGGCGCTTTCCCGAGCTTCAGGGAGTCACCGGGCCGCTGCTGGCGGCGGGCTGGGTCTTCCACGACAAGACCGGCGTGCCGGGCCTCGGCGAGTTGCGGCTCGAACGAGTGCCGATGATCGCCCGTTACACCTGGGGCGACGTGGTGCAGCTGGAGCTCGGCGTCGACCGGCTGACCCTCGACTCCGGCCAGCTACTGCCGGGAGCGGAGGTGGGTTCCTTGCCGGCTCAGGCTGCGGCCTTTGTGGCGCCGCCCACCACCCGGCTGGAAGATTCCTACGTGCCCTATCTGCGGCTGCAGCGGGAAGGTTGGCTCGAGCCCTATGTGGAGCTCACCACCACCCCGTCCAACGCGGTGCTGGATTCCACCCTCGCCGGCCGTGCCGGCGTCGTCTACCAGCGGCCTCAGGGCAATTGGATGGGAGAGGTCTATGTGCGGCCGGTACAGGAGAGCATCCTCGCCTACGGCGGGCTGGTGGACCCCTATGTCGGTGATGCCTGGGGCCGGGTTCTGCGGCGCGGTGGCAAGATCGGTGGTTATCGCCAGTGGACCCGGCGCTGGGGCAGTTTCTTGGAGCTCGGCACTGAGGATATCGACGGCGAGGGCGTGGCGGAGAACCAGCGGAACTATTTGGCCCTCAGCGTCAGCGCCACCACCAAGCCCCGGGGATTGGACTTTCTGGCCATCGGTCCCTACGTTTTCGGCGAGGAGAACGACCTCAATCTAGAGCGCTTCACCCGGGGGCACGGCGGCTATTTCAGCCCCGAGGAGATGGTGGAGACCGGTTTGGCGGCCCAATTCGCCACCACCGAGGGCCGCCCTTGGTGGCTCACCGGCCGGGTGAGCCTGGGGTACCACCGCCACATCAAGGCGCAGGCGCCCTTCTTCCCGCTGGCTCCGGACGGCCGCTTCTATCCGCGGGAGGTGGTGACCGGCTCGGCGCTGGCGGTGGAGTTGCGGGGGCTGTGGCGGCTGGGGGACAGCTTCCATCTCGGCGGCGGTCTGGCCCTCAACGACAGCCCGCGCTACGACTACACCTCGGCCCAGATCTACCTGGCCTGGACCCCGGAGACCCGCGCCGCCCTGCTCAGCACCGACCTGCTGCGGCGGGCGGCGACGTTTCCTTGAAGCTCCCCACGAGGTCTCCGGTTGCAGCCCCGCGAGGGGTTGAAACCCCTCGCTACTGCATCTCGGCCCTGGCGGGACGACACCCCCGCCCAACCCAAG
>JAXHTF010000338.1 GCA_034211275.1 Acidobacteriota bacterium | reverse complement strand
GGGGATATAGGCCACCGGTACGAACCCCCGCTCCACCAACGTGCGCTGCATCCGCGGTGCATAGGCGCTGACATCGATCTCCAGCGCCCGGACATTGGGCAGGTCGGCACATTCCCGCTCCAGATTCTCGAGCAGGAAGGGGATGGAATGCTCCTCCAGAATGATCAGCTCGAAGACCCGGATGTTGCCCTCGTACTCGTCGTAGGTGTAGCCCAAGGCGCCGGCGATGTGGCTGCCCTTGCGGGCGATGATGTAGGAGGAGCGGTGAGCCTGGAGCTTGAAGAAGCCATAGTGCAGCCGCAGGGGACCGAAGACCTCCCGATCCTGCCGCCGGCCACGCTCGATGCGCAGCAGCGAGGAATAGCCTTCGTCGGTGAGCTCTTGGATTTCGTAGTCCTCGCCGCCGGGATAGGAGGGCTCCCGTTCCACCACGATGGCGTCCGGTTCCATGCTGACATTGCGGAACGCCGCCATGGCCATGGGATAGACTTCGGGAATCACTCGTGGATGATTCCGACGCAGGCGCAGGGCGTGGCCAAAGTACTGCACCAGCAGGGCCACGCTGTCGCGGTAGTCGCCGAAGCGATGCTTGGAGGCCAGGAAGCCCACCGGAGCAAAGCCATAGCGGCGGCTGATCTTCTGAGCGAACGGGTGGGCCACCCGCGCCTCCACCAATCCCACCTGGAGCCGATCCCGCACCCGCCGCAGACGCTCCTCCATCAGCAGCTTGCCCAGACCCCGGCCGCGGGCGTCGGGGTGCACCACCAGGCGGCCGAACTCCCCCACCAGGTCCGAATAGGCCCCCACCTCCAGGATCACGGCGGCGGTACCGAGAATCCGTCCCGCCGCGGTGTCCTCGGCCACCAACACCAGCGTGTCTTCGCCGAAGATGATCTTCTTCATCTGGTGGACGTCGAAGAAATGAGGGTAGGTGTAATCGCCGCCGTAGACGGCGCGAAAGATCTCGCACACCGCCTGGGCGTCCTCGTCCCCGGCCTCCCGTATCCGGATGGAGGAATTCGGACCGGCGGCGGTTTCCCCGACGGCGCTTCCGGTAGTCTGGCTCAACGGTTTCCGGGCTCCTCGCCCCCGGGTCCATCTCCGGCAGGACGACGCAGCGTGGGACTAGGCTGGGTGTCCTGGACAGAGGCCAGATAGGCCACCAGATCCCAGATCTTCCCCTCTACCTCCCCGCGGCTCTCCGCCCCCGGGCGTTCGAGCTGGAAGGTACTACCCCACACCGGCATCTCGCGGCTGCCGTGGCCGAGGATCTCGTCGGTTCCCTCGATCTGCAGGTAGACCTGCCCCGACGGGAAGCGGCCGCCGTGGCGGCGAGCCAGATCCGTGAGATCTCCGGGCGGAATCTTCAGCGCCTCCTCCATAGGGCCATGGCCCTGGGCCAGGGGGCCGTGGCAACTGGCGCAGTAGATGCGGTAGCTGCGCTCGCCGCGGGCGATGCGCTCGGGGCTGTCCAGGCTCGCCCCCCGGGGATGGGGCACCGCCGGCTGGGCCTGGATCTGGACTTGGGCCGGAACCATCAGGGTGAGGCCGGCGACCAGGATCGCCAGCGGCACCGCGGATCTCCGGAGGCCGTCGTTGGAGAGAAGGAAGTAAGCGATGGAAGAGATCAGGCGCATGACTCCGCTCCTGCGGCCCCTGAGCTTGGACGGGGCCGGCAATCAAAAGGGGTATTTCACTACCCCAAGCCTACCAGCGCGGGCGCTACCGATCTATACGAGGGAAGGACACTGCCTGCGCCCCGCATCAGCCATAGCGGCCCTCGATGTAGTCCGCCGTCTCCGGCCGCTGAGGGGTGACGAACATCTCCTCCGTGGCGGTGTGCTCCATCACCTTGCCGTGGAGCATGAAGACACACTCATCGCTGGCTCGGCGCGCCTGGGCCATATTGTGGGTGACGATGAGGATGGTGTAGCGGCCCCGCAGCTCCCACAGCAGCTCCTCCACCGCCTCGGTGCCTTGGGGATCGAGGGCGGAGCACGGCTCGTCCATCAACAACACCGACGGCTTCACCGGCAGCAGACGGGCGATGCACAGCTTCTGCTGCTCCTCCAGAGACAGATCCCGAGCCTCCCAATGCAGCCGGTCTTTCACCGTGTCCCACAGCAGCACCTGGCGCAGAGCGGCCTCGACGATGGCGTCCTCGTCCCTGCGGCTGGCGCCGGGCTGATGCAGCCGATGGCCGAAGAGCACGTTGTCGCGGATCGACAGCGGCAGGGGGTTGGGCCGCTGGAAGACCATTCCCACTTCCTTGCGCAACTGCACCAGCTCCACTGTCGGAGCGTAGACGTCGTGGCCCAGCACCTCCACGGTGCCGGTGGTGCGCACGTAGCCCAGACGCTCGTTGATGCGGTTGACGCTGCGCAGGAAGGTCGATTTGCCACAGCCGGAGGGACCGATCATGGCGGTGATCAGCCCGTGGCGGACCTCCAGGTCGACATCGAAGAGAGCCTGGAAGGTGCCGTACCAGAGATTCAGCTCCCGGGTTCGGATGGCGGGGGCCTGCTCCTTCTGGTCCGGCCCCGCCGGGGCCTTCGTCGTCGGGTCCTTCTCCGTGGGAACCTGGCGGCTCGGGGTCGAATCAGCCAAACTGTCCCTCCACATAGGCTCGGGTCCGAGGATCCGTCACCGGTCCGGTGAATAGATCCTCCGTCACACCCACCTCCACCAGCTCGCCGCTGAGGAAGAAGGCGGTGCGGTCCGCCAGCCGGCGGGCCTGCTGCACCAGGTTGGTCACCAACACGATGGTGAGCTCTTCCTTGAGCTCCTTGAGCACGTCCTCGATCTTCATGGTGGTCACCGGATCGACGGCGATGGAGAACTCGTCCAACAGGAGCAGATCCGGATCCTGAGACAGCGCCCGGGCGATGGTGAGCCGCTGCTG
>JAXHTF010000337.1 GCA_034211275.1 Acidobacteriota bacterium | reverse complement strand
CGGACGTGCTCGTGGAGCGGGCCTCGTGACGCAGCGCGGACGGGTGAAGAGCGTGTCGAGGAAAGCGACTCTCGTCAGCTCGAGGCGCACGCCTCCGTCAAGGACCGCACGCAGTTTCAACCAAACTGGTGGCAACGCGCGGAAACTGACCCGGGGCAACGTTTGGAAGTTGACCCACCCTGGCCGGTTTCAGTGTAGCTCATGACGACTGTGTGGCACCTCCTGAAGGGGCCTCCCCCCGAGGGGGGAGGCTGCTGAGAGTGATTCTTATTGGCGTTGTTTTCTGGTTCTGAATGAGACGCCCTTCGTGGTCAGGATATGAGCGTTGTGAGCCAGTCTGTCGAGGAGCGCGGTGGTGAGCTTCTCGTCGCCGAGCACCTGCACCCACTCCGAGAAGGCGAGGTTTGTCGTCACGATGGTGGAGCGTCGCTCGTAGCGGTCGGACAGCAGATTGAACAGCAGCTCGCCGCCGGCGCGGTCGAAGGGAACGAAGCCGAGCTCATCCACAATCAGCAGCGATGCCCGCTGGATCTTGCGGTGCAGCCGGCCCAGCTCACGCGAGTCTCGGGCCTCGAGGAGATCGCGCACCAGGTCGGCGGCACGGACGAAGAGCACTCGCTGCCTGCGCCTGGCTGCCTCCACTCCGAGGGCGATCGCCAGGTGGGTCTTGCCGGTGCCGATCGGGCCGGCGATGATCACGTCATCGGCCCGCGCCAGGTACTCGCAGCTGGCCAGCTCGGCGATGGTCGGGCGGGACACACCCTCCATCGCACCCCAGTCGATCTGGTCGAGGGTCTTGGTGTCCGGGAAGCGCGCCTCGCGGATACGGCGCTTGGCCGTGCGGTCGCGGCGGGAGCGCAGCTCGGCGTCCAGGAGCTCGCGCAGGTACTCCTCGTACGGCCAGCCGTCCTGGCGTGCCTGGCGCGCCAGGGCCTGGTACTCGCGTCCCACCGCCGGCAGCTTGAGCTCCTTGACGACCTCCTGGATGACGGCGTCCATCACGGCGGTGCTCATGACTCACCCCCACTCAGCAGCACGTCGTAGTCGGCGGCTCGGCCTGCCTCGACGACGAAGCCGGCCAGGGCGGGCGGCACGGTGACGGACCGGGGGCGCTCCTGGTGCACGCGTGGGGCGAGCGCGAGCAGGTCGTGGCGACCGGCGGACAGGGCTACGGAGAGGGCCTCGGCGACGGCCTCCTCGCCGTGCTTCACAGCGGCGCCGAGGACCTTGGCCAGGACTCGTGCCCCCTCGCGCTCACCGTGGGTGGTGGCCAGCGCCTTCCACAGCCTGCCGTACGGCTCGTCCAGCTCGGCGATGAGCTCGGGGGCCACCTGGCGCACCGCCTGCGGTTTGCGCGACAGCTGACGGAGGTAGTGGCGGTAAGAGACCAGCCGCCCTTGACGCTGACGGCGTACGGTGACCTCCTCGCCGCGACAGACGATGCGGATGTCGTCGGCCCCTACATAGGCGGTCGCCTGCAGTGAGTGCCAGTGCTCTGGCACCGAGTAGCTGGCGCCAGAGACCCGCACCAGTGCCTTGCGGCTGACGCTCACGGGCTCGGGAATGCGGGGGTCGAAGGGGTGCTCGGGTAAAGGCCGCAGGTGCTCGGCCTCCTCCCGAAACCGATCGCGGACTGTCTCGTCGCGCTCGGCACGGTGTGCCGCCTGCTGATCGATGGACTCCAGCAGTGCCCCGGCGATGTCCCGAAGGGACTCTCCCCGAGGGATCGGGGTGAGATGCTGCAGCCGGATGCCCTTGCCCCGTGCCTCGACGCCACCCTTGTCGTGCCCCTCGCCGGGGCGGGCGAAGCACGGCTCGACGAGGTAGTGGCTGACAAGGGCACGGAAACGATCGGTGAGCCGATCTCCGTCGACACCGACGCGCCGCCTGACGGCGGCGGACAGATTGTCGTACACCGTTCTTTGGGGCACACCCGGAAAATGCTCGAAGGCCCGCACGTGACCGTCCAGAAACGACGCCGTGTCGCAGGCGTCGTACAGCCACGCGAAGTCCCGGCCGGAGTACATCAGGCGCATGACGAACTTCCACGCCTTGCGACGCACTCCGCCTTCCTCAACGGTGACGTCGAAGAAGTCGACCTGGCCTTCCTCTCCGGGTCGGTGCACCAACGGGATGTACACCTCGGCCCTTTGCCGTCTCCACTCTCGCAGGTAGGCGCGCACTGTGGTCACGCCGACCTCGTACCCTTCCTCCACCAACTGACGGTGCAACCGGCTGCCGGTGATCCGCTGCTTCGGCGTGGTCCGCGGACCCCACTCTTTGAGCAGCTCCTCCAGACGCGGCGCCACCTCCTCGACGACCGGCCGCGGTCGCGGCTTCCTCTCGACCCGCACCGGCTCAGAGATCTTCAGGTACTTGCGCACCGTGTTTCGACTCACTCGCATGTCGCGGGAGACCCGCCGGATCGACTGCCCTTCCACCAGCACCTTGTGTCGGATAACATGCACTTGATCCATCCTCAGCATCCTTCCTCCGGTCGCTCTGATTCGTCAAACCAAAGCTACCGGCGCAGGGCCGAGGGTGGGTCACTTTCTGAGCGTTGGGTGGGTCAGTTTCCGAGCGGCGCGATCACGGTGTCCGAGAAGAGCTCGGGACGCCGCGCTCGCATGAAGTCGCTCGGCTGTCGCCGGCGTGGTTCATCTGCCATGCGCATCACCTGCTCGGATGTGTCCGCCACTGGTCCATTGTACGGGCACGGGGGCACCTCCGCGCTTTTCTCCTTTTCGGTCGGCGCGAACGAGGGAGTCGGCCGATCCAACCGCAACCTATGGACTGGACGAACGCTCGCCGTCGCCTTCCGACTCACGCCGCCACCCGCCAGGGAGGGCCTGGCCGCCTGTGCGGATCCACTCCTCGAGGACGTCAGGAGCAACCCGGACCTGACGGCCCAAGCGCACGGCCGGCAGCAGACCGTCGCGGATGAGCGCGTACACGCGCG
>JAXHTF010000336.1 GCA_034211275.1 Acidobacteriota bacterium | reverse complement strand
CGGCGGAGATGGGATCGGCGCCTTCGTCACCTTCAATGGCGATGAATGGGGTGACCTGCGGAGGATCCTGAACCGTATCGAGCTCGCTGGCTTCGACGGTAGCAAGAACAGCTACTTCTTCCGCTACACCCCGAAGACCACCGTCCGCGGTTGCCCCCACGACGGCGGCTACCTGCCGCCGGAAAGCGACACCCTGACCACCCAGGTCCTCGACGGCATCGACGGTCCCGAGGGCCAGAGCTGGACCTTCGACACCTTCACTTCCACCAGCCCCTCCGGCGGCTGCTCGAATCTCGCCGGCAAGATCCAAGGCGTCCAGGCCCCGACCAAAGGCTGGCTACGCTTCGAGTACAACTTCTGGGAGTTCCCCACCCGCTGCGACTTCAAACCCGACGCCGATCCAACGCCGGACCTGACCTACAACCAATACGGCGTCGGCACCAAGATCCAGCAGGATCACAGCGGCGCCGAGATCGCCCGCTGGACCTACGACACGGAGCTCCACTTCGTGCCCAACGGCACGGAGCTCGACCCCACTCCCAACCACGGCGACGGCTGCCGGCGCTACGACTGGCGCCAGACCACCGTCACCGGCCCCATGACGCTGGACAACACCCGCACCCGAACCGTCCACTACACCTCGGTCTACGAGGGGCCGAGAGCCCCGGTCAGCAGCACGCCCATGGCCGACCCCCAGGTCACCGACTCCGGGCTCCCCTACACCAAGCACACCCAGACCACCGGCTCCGGCGGCGAGAAGCTCTTCCTGTCCCAGGAGATCTTTCATTGCAACACCGCTCCCGGGGGCAGCTGCGAGAAGCGCCGGTCCATCTATCGTCGCTATGCCATGGAGTGGCGGGATTGCGACAAGGTCAGCGGGGACTCCCCGGGCTGCTTTTCCGTCAATCCCCGGCCGGTGGTCGAGCGCACCGTCTTCCACAACGACCAGCACCGCTGGATCGAGAGCCGCTCCTCCGGCTGGAACGGTGCCGGCCGGGCCCGGGTGGAGGAGGTGGTGGACAACTTCGAAGGCGGAAACCACCGCACCGAGCGCACCGAGACCGCCTGGAGCGCCACCGGCGGCACGACCTTGTCGGTGAACAGCACCACCGGCTATCTCAACGTTGGCACTCCCTCGGCCTACTTGCCCAACCTCCAAACGCCCTGGATTCTCCACCCTTACGACCAGAAAACCGTCTTCGCCTCCGCCGGCGGGCGCCAGGTGATGGAGGCGAGCTTCAACGCCAAGGGCACCAAGACCTGCGAGCGGCTCTGGCGTCTGCCCTTCGGCAGGAGCTCAACGGACCTGGTGACGGCCTGGACTCCCGGCACGGCGGTGGGGGTCAACGCCGGTCTGCCCATCACCGAGATCCGCGCCGGCGGTGACACCGCCAGCCTCAGCACCGCCACGCTCTGCTCGGTCGCGGGCAGTGCCAGCAACGGCAGCCGCTTTCAGCTCGACCACACCTACCAGGATCTCCAGCTGGCCAGCACCCGCATCGGCTCCTACCCCTACAGCTACCAGGCCGACATCGACCCGAACACCGGCCTGGTCAAGACCTACTACGCCGTCACCGGCCAGAGCACCGACTACTCCTACGATGGCCTCGGGCGGCTGACGTCGGCCACGCCGGAGACCTCGCTCCACGAGGCCTCGCTGAGCATTCAATACTTCCGGCCCACCAGCGCCCCGCCCTGGATGAGGATCCGGCGCCTCGACGCAGGCCTGGAGCTGACCCGCGAGGAGCGCTACTTCGACGCCTTGGGCCGGCTCATCGGCGAGACCCGCCAGTGGCCCAAGCCCGACGGCACCGTCTCCACCACCAAGAAGGAGTATCAATTCCACACCGACGGCAACCTCTGGCGCGAGACCACCTGGCAGGAGATTCCGGTCAACCGCAACCAGTCGACCAGCTACAACCTCTACGACCCCTTCGGCCGCGCTTTCCGGGTCACCCAGCCCGACGGCCAGCAGCAGACCCACTTCTACAAGGGCCAGCGCAACGTCAAGGTCAGCTTCAATGTGGAAGGTCCCTCCGGCCCCCAGGAGACCTGGGTGCGCACGGTCTTCGATGGCCTCGGCCGGGAGATCGCCACCGTCACCCCGCTGCACCGCACCGACCAGGTCTACGGCCCCACCGGCCAAGTGATCTCCGCCACCCGCCACAGCGGCGCTCAGTCCCAGACCCGGCAATGGTCCATCGATGGCCGAGGCCTCTTGACCGCCGAGCGCCTGCCGGAGGTGGGTAATTCCGCGGGTCTGGGCACGGTGAGCTACGCCCGCGACGCCCTAGGGCAGGTCCGGAGCCGCCATGACGGCCGCACCTTCCTCGTCTACACCTATGACACCGGGGGCCGCCCGACGCAGCTGTCGGATGGTACGCGCCTGTGGAAGGAGTGGAGCTGGGGCACCAGCAATGTGGGTGAGGAGGACTATCGCAAAGGCAAGCTAGTCGAAGCGGTGCGCCACAACTGGCTCGATGACGGCCAGGGCGGCTTCGACGATTGGGCGGTCCGCGAGACCTACGAGTACCGGGGCCGCTTGGGCAAGGTCTCCGCTCGCGAGACCGCCCTCGAAAGCCCCACCACCTACGACCCGACCCTGCGCCAGACCTGGACCTACGATGCCCTGGGGCGCGTGAAGGTCGTCCAGTATCCCGAGTGCGTCCCCGACTCCTTCGGCCAGCTCCCCTGCGCCGACGGGGGAGATGTCGTGGCCCAGGACTTCTCGGCCTACTGGAGCTACTTCGGCAACCAGCCACAGCGGGTGGTGCTCTCTGGCAGCCAAGAGCCCAATGGCCTCTATGCCGAGTACAAGTACCACCCCAACCTCCAGCCCTTCCAGGTGAAGTTCCAGAACGGCACTTATGCCATTTACAACCAGGGCACCAGCGGCATGGCCCGCCCCGCCCGGCTCCAGCTCGCCAAGCCGCAGCCAGGAGGGAACACCCAGACCCTCTTCGACACCGGCTTCTACGCCTACGACGGCGCCGGCA
>JAXHTF010000335.1 GCA_034211275.1 Acidobacteriota bacterium | reverse complement strand
CGCCGCTGAAGGCCATGCGCCACCTGGGCTGGAAGTTGGTGGTGGCGCCAAAGATGGAGATCTACGATCTGTCCATCGATCCGGGAGAAACGGAGAATCGCATTCTCGCCCCCAAGAACCCCGCCCGCCGCCTCGCCGCCGCGGTGCGCGGCGCTGAAGCTCAGCCCCCACGGGGCTCCGGAGCCACGGCGGATCCCGAAACCGTCGCCCGTCTGCGCGCCCTCGGCTACACCGGCGGCGGTCCCAGCCACCGCGAGCCACCGGAAGGGCTACCGGATCCCAAGGATCGCCTGGAGACCTGGAACCTCCTGGGCGAAGCGGAAGACCTCCTGCAACGAGAGCAGCCGGCGGAAGCCCTCCAACGCTTCGATCAAGCCCTGGAGCAGGATCCCGGCAACCCCTTCGCCCTCGCCCGCTCGGGCTTCGCACTGCTGCAGCTGGAACGGGCCGAAGATGCCGTCAAGCGACTCCAGGAAGCGGCCCGCAAGGCACCGGACCAGCCCGAGATTCGACTCACCCTGGCCCACGCCCTGGGCAAGGCCGGCCGCCACGAGGACGCTGCGCATCAGTGGCAGGAGTTGGTGGCCCTGCAGCCCGAGCGGGTGACGGCGTGGTCCCGTCTGGGCACCGCACTGGGCCTGGCGGGCCGCTCCGAGGACGCCGTCTCCGCCTTTCAGCGCGCCGTAGAGCTGGCCCCGGAATCCCCAACCATCGAGCTGCGGTTGGCCTTCGCTCAATTCGCCGCCGGCCAGCGGGACGAGGCGGTGAAGAACTTCCTGGCGGTGGCCCGGCGGACCGGCGCCGAAGACTTCCCCCATCCCTCCGCCCTCGGCCTGCTGCTGGTGGACCGCCAGCGGAGCTCCGAGGCCCTACCCTGGCTCCGCCGGGGCCGTCCCGACGAGGGCGACTACGGCCGTGGACAGCTGGCCCTAGCCCAGCTGGAGCTCTCCGCCGGGGACACTCCAGCGGCCCGCCAGGCCCTCCACCGAGCCCTCGAGGCTCAGCCCGGGTTGCGGGACGAGATCACCGAAGCTTCCCCCCTCGCACCGCTGCTGCCCTGAGAGCCCCGCGGGCGACCAGGAGGGTCACCCCTGCCCGCTGGATCCAGCTCGTTCTGGGTGCAAAAGTCTCTGGTGCGGGCTGACCAGCCGTGCCTGCAAAGGCGGCGCAGCGGAGCGTTCGGCCTGCCCCCCGGGCCTCTAACGAGCATATGAGCGATCAACGAATCCCTTGAGGTGATAATAGAGAACTGATATCTTCGGCCGGCCAGGGTCCACCAATTCCATGAATCGGGCTGCTGCACAGCCCTCAACCTTCTCAGAAGGAGGAGTTTTTTTATGTCTTATTGGAGAACTGGCGTGCTAACCCTCGCCCTCGCCGTCCTTACTATCGCCGGCCCCCTTGCGGGCGCTGCGACGGAAATCGGCTCGGAGGTCGTTCCCGGTACCTACGACCGCGTCGCAGCGGAAATCGCCCAGGCCGAGCTCAGCAATCAGCTCATCGAGCTCGAAGGCGTGCTTCCGGAAGCGGTGATCGCCAAGGCCACCGCCGAGCAGCTGCAAAAGCTCGCCGAGGCCCCGGACGACCAGGGCCGCCTGCTCGTCGGCACCAACATCGAGATCGGTCTGGTCGCCGACGGTGAAGCCGTTTCCGGCTTCGGCACCGTGCGCGAAACCGACCAGGGCAAGATCTGGGTCGGCGTCGTCCAGGCGCCCCAGGCCAAGGCCATCCGCCTCCACTTCAGCCAGCTCAACCTGCCCAAGGGCGCCGAGCTCTTCGTCTACAACGACCTCGGCGAGGCCTTCGGCCCCTACACCAAGCAGGGCCCCCTCGGCGACGGCGAGCTGTGGGCTCACACCCTGCGCGGCTCCGAAGCCCGCATCCAGGTACACTTCGGCCAGGGCATCGCGGCCAGCGCCCGGGGTGGCCAGCTCTTCGTCCTCGAGCAAGCTGTGCACCTGGGGGACAAGTTCCTCTTCGCCATCCTCGGCGATCCCACCGAAGCCTTCTGTAGCTTCAACGCCTCCTGCGTCCAGAACGCCGAGTGCTCGTCCATCCCGTCGGCCATCCAGGCCACCCGCAACGCCATGGCGCACCTGCAGTTCGCCGTCGGCTCCAGCACCTACATCTGCTCCGGTGGCCTGCTCAACGACACCGACACCTCGACGCAGATTCCCTACCTGCTGACCGCCAACCACTGCTTCAGCAGCGCGAGCTCCGCCAGCAGCTTGGAGGCCTACTTCCAGTTCAGCACCTCCTGCGGTGGCAGCTGCTACAACCCCAATGGCGCCGTGCCGCGGACCGTTGGCTCGACCATCATGGCCACCAACTCCAGCAGCGATTACACCCTCGTGCGCCTGAGCGGCAGCCTGCCGTCCGGTAGCGTGCTCCTCGGCTGGAACGCCACCGCCGTGGCCAACTCCAGCGGCACCTCCCTGTACCGCATCAGCCACCCCAAGGGTGCGCCCCAGGCCTACTCCACCCACAGCGTGAACACCACCTCGGGTACCTGTAGCGGTATTCCCCGCGGCGGCTGGATCTACAGCGACGACACCTTCGGCGCCACCGAGGGTGGCAGCTCCGGTTCGGTGGTGATGAACTCCAGCGGTCAGGTCGTCGGCCAGCTCACCGGCGCCTGCGGTGCGAGCCCGAGCACTCCCTGCGACGGCGACGACCGCACCATCGACGGCGCCCTGGCGGCCTACTTCAGCTCCGTCCAGTCCTACCTCGATCCGGGGACCGGTGGCGGCGGCTGCTCCGGCGGCACCCAGTACAGCGGCAGCCTGTCCAGCGGCGGCAGCAGCACCCACGGTCAGGGCACCAAGAGCGGCACCATCACCGGTAGCCTCTCCTGCTCCGGTCCGGACTTCGACCTCTACCTGGACAAGCAGAGCTGCTCCTGGTGGAGCTGCTCCTGGTCCACCGTCGCCAGCTCGACCAGCACCAACTGCAGCGAGTCCATCAACTACTCCGGCTCCAGCGGCACCTACCGCTGGCGGGTG
>JAXHTF010000334.1 GCA_034211275.1 Acidobacteriota bacterium | reverse complement strand
CGGTGCCCCAGGCCCCACCCCCAGCGGCCAAGACCACCACTCAGACCCCGGCCAAGACCGCTCAGGCCGCCCCGCCCCCGCCGGCGGAGCCGCCGGTACGCCGCGGCCAGCTGGTCGAGCCCGGCCCCGGCGTCGTGCCCCCGCGGCTGGTCGAGCAAGCCCCCGCCCGCTACCCACCGGCGGCCCGCCGCTTCCGCCGCGAGGCCACCATCGTGGTGCGCGTGCTGGTGGACGAAAACGGCAAAGTCTCCCAGGTTGAGCAGGTCTCCAAAGAGGCCGGCCTGGGCCTCGACGAGTCCGCCATGCAAGCCGCCCGCCGCTCCACCTTCCGCCCCGCTACCAAGAGCGGCGTGCCGGTGAAGATGTGGCATTCGCTGCGGTTTGATTTCAAGCCGTAGGCAGCCACCACGCCTCGATCCCCACCGCCGGCGCTTCCCCACGGGAGCGCCGGCTTATAGTTGGCCGCAGGATGCCCTGACGCTAGCTCGAGAGCATTTCCCTACCAATCCACGGCACCCGCCGTGACGCCTTGCCCGCTTACTTCACCGCCGTAAGCGACCATCCCTTGACCAACAGGCTCTGCCCTAGGTACATCTTCGCTAGCACGGCAAGTGAGCAATTCTGGCGATTCTCCAGAAGGCGTCCCGAAACCCGTGGGCACTTCTGGCTCTACGCAACGATTCGAGAAGTTTCCACACTTTCAACGAATACTTTCTAAGATCCTGAAGACAGAGAGTCACCAATCACTCGCCAACCGATTGTCGAGGCATAGGACAAAAAGGGGAAACCACGATGCAGCGGAAGGGCACCAAGGCGCAAAGGCTCCGGTCCAACACCTACCACCGGCCAGCTCTCGGAGCTTGGTGGATCTGGGGCATCCTCATTCTTGGCCTCGCCCTCCCGGCCGCCGCCGACGTCTATCTCGCCACCGACCGCGGCGCCCTGCCGGCGGACCGGACCACCGGTAAGATCTTCGACCCGCTCCTCGGAACCGCCGACGCCCGGGCGGTAGCCGGGGATTCTGCGAGAGAGCTCGTCTGGGTTCACACCGGCAGAGAGCTCGCCGCCTTCGGTCTCGACGGCACGCCGGTGCTCTCGGTGCCCACGGACGCAGGGGAAGAAGGGATCGCTCGGATGGCCGTAGATCCCGAAGACGGCACCGTCTGGCTCGGCAGTGGTGAGGTGGTGGGCTCCTTCGCTCCCTCTGGCCAGGCGCTCCAGCAGATTCCCCTCGCAGCGGACCTCCGAGGCCTCTTCGCCACCGAGGCCGGCCTGTGGATCGCCACCGCCGAGGCGGTCACTCTTCACGACCCGGTCACCGGCGCCGAGGTGCGCAAGCTGACCCTCGGCGAGGGAGCCGAGGTGCGGGCCCTGGCGGTGGATGCCGAGAGCGTGTGGGTGGCGGCAGACGAGCAAATTCTACGGTTTGTCGAAGATCCACCGGGCGAGGCGGAAGACGGCAAGCCCGGCGAGTTTGAAGACACCGGAGCGCCCACCAGCAGCTTTGCCGCTCCTGGGATCCTGGCCCTCGCTCCCGGCGGAGACGAGACCCTCTGGGTGACCGACGGCGTGACCGTCACCCGGGTCGACGCCACCGGCGAGGCCCTCACCTCGGTCCAGCCTTTTGGACTAGCCGGCGGCAGCGTAGAGGGCGAAAAGAATCCCGGCGACCACACGCTGGTGGCCGACGGCTACGCCGGTTCCGTCTGGGCCGTGAGCGAAGCAGGCGCCGTGCGCCTCTCTCCCTCCGGCTGGGAGATGGAGCGCTTCGAGCCTTCCGTGAGCTTCGGTGAGCCGGTGGCGCTGCGCGGCCTGGCTTTTGGAGCTGTACCCGCGGACACCGAAGGCCCCGGGCTGGAGATTCTTCGGCCCACCGACGGCGCCGAGCTGGAGGAGCTGCGGCCCGAGATCGAGCTCGCCTGGAGCGACCCCGGCACCGGCGTCCGACCCGGGAGCCTCGCGCTGGCGCTCGACGGCGAGGCCTTCGGCATCCCTTGTACGGTGAATCTGTCTGGAGCCATCTGCCGGCCAAGCCAGGACCTGGCCGAGGGCGAGCATGTCCTCACCGCCACCGTCGCCGACCACGGGGGTGCCGAGTCGCTGCCGGTCCAGGTCGCCTTTACCCTTCTCCCTGGCGACGGAGGGGACGAAGACGACGCTGATGACGGCTCCGAGAACCAAACTCCCGATCCCGGCCTCTACCAGCCCGTCGAGATCGACCGCGGCCTCCTGCCCAATCGCCCCTACCAGGGACTCGACGGCATCGACGCCATCGACCTGACCTCCGGCAACCTGGTGCTCCGCATCCCCCTCGGCCAGACCTACACCGTCGGCGACCGCCTCGCCTACAGCTTCCAGGCAGTCCACAACGCCAAGGCCTTCGAATCCGTCCGCCTCGACTGCGGCACCTACAACGGTCCTACCACCTGTGGCAATCTCGGCCGCGATCTGCACTTTTCCACGACCAACCTGGCCGCCAACGCCGGTCTCGGATGGGAGGTCCACTTCGGCCGGCTCTTCGCTCCCGATCCCCCCGGCCACCTGGCCTCCAACGAACGCCAGCGCTGGCCCAACGCTCAGTGGACCGTCGACCCCGAGGATCAGCTCCAGCGCTGGCTCTACATCGCTCCCGACGGCGCCCAGCACACCCTCCACAACCTCCCGGACCGCATCAGCAGCTCCACCCATGGGCCGGTGCGATACTCCAAGGACGGCTCCCAACTGCGCATGGTCCAGACCGGAGCCGACCAGATCGAGCTGCACTTCCCGGACGGCCTGATCTCTGTCTTCGAGCGCACCGACTCCTCCCTCGGAACGCTCTTCTGCAACGGCACCGGTGATTCCATGTCTCCCCGCTGCTGGCGCCTCGCCGAGCGCCGCGACCCGTATGGCAACCGGATGAATCTGGCCTACCACCTCAACGCCAGTGGTCAGGAGGTCTGGACCGTTTCCGACAGCACCGGCCGAAGTCACAAGCTCTTCTTCGACCTCTCCGCGGCTGCCCGCGCCG
>JAXHTF010000333.1 GCA_034211275.1 Acidobacteriota bacterium | reverse complement strand
CTCTATGTCCAACGTGATCAAAGTCGGAATCTTCGTCACCGTCGTGCTGGCGGTGCTCGCCTATCTGGTGATCAAGGTCGAGGATTGGAGCCTCTTCGGTAGCGCCGGCCAACGGGTCGACGTGGTCTTCGACTCGGTGGTGGGCCTGGACGACAAGGCCCCGGTGCGGGTCGCCGGCGTCCGCGTTGGGCGAGTGGATGGGGTCACCCTGCAGGATCTCAAGGCGCGGGTCTCGCTGCTCCTGGACACCCCCGTGCCCCTGCCCCGGGGTAGCCGCGCCCGTATCGCCAACGCCGGTCTGCTGGGGGATAAATACGTCGAGCTCATCCCCGGCCCGGAAGGTGGACCTCCACTCCCGGAGGACGCGGTGCTGCAGGGCGAAGCGGCGCCGTCCTTCGACGAAGCCTTCGAGACCATCGGCAGCATGGGGGAAAGCATCTCCGACCTCACCGGCTCCCTCAATGACGAAGACCTCGCCGGCGGGTTGGCGGACCTCATCGCCGACCTCCAGGCCACCAGCATGGAGATTCGGGCTCTGGTGGTGGCCAACCGGGAGACCATCGGCGCCACCGCGCAGAATTTCGAGGTCTTCTCCGCCGCCCTGGCTCAGGAGCTGCCGCAGCTCACCGCCAAGATGAACCAGCTACTGGACACGGTGGACTCGGTGGTGGCGGAGAACCGCGGCAACCTCAAGGACAGCCTGGGGAATATCCGCGAGGTGACGGACAAGATGCAAACCTCGGTGGACAATCTCAACTCCATCTCGGATCAGATCGCCAGCGGCGAGGGCACCCTGGGCAAGCTGGTCTACGACGACTCGGCCCACGACAGCCTGGTCTCCACCCTCGACTCGGTGGAAGCCGGCGTCGGCACCATCACCGACACCCTGGGGCGGGTCAAGCGGCTGGAGTTCAATTTCGGTCTCGAGGGCTCCTATTTCAGCGATCCGGAAGAATACCGCACCGCCGTCACCCTCGACATCGATCCGGGGAAGAACCGCTTCTACCACGTGGCCCTGGTGGATACGCCGGGAGGCGAGACCAAGTCCCAGACCGACGTCATTACCACCACCTTCCCCGACGGCACCACCGAGGTGAAGACCATCCGCACCGACAGCACCGACGACGACTTCACCTACTCCGCCCAATTCGGTTTCCGCTTCGGCGACGCCGACCTGCGGGCCGGGCTCTTCGAATCCTCCGGTGGCGGCGCGGTGGACTACTACCTCCTCGACCGCGAGCTGAAGTTCTCCCTCGAGGCTTTCGACTTCTCCCGCCCCGACGATCTGGATCCACGGCTGCGCTTCTCCACCCGCTGGCAATTCCACCCCAATATGTACCTGGTGGGCGGCTACGACGATTTCCTGGAGAGCGACAACAGCTCCATCTTCTTCGGCGGCGGCGTGCGCTGGAAGGACGAAGACCTCAAATATCTGCTGGGCTCCGTACCGAGCTTCTAGGAACCGCTCATGAACCTGCTCCACACCGCCCACGTCCCCACCGGCGACGGCCCCTTCCCCACCGTCGTCGCCCTCCACGGCTGGGGCGCCAGCGCCCACGACCTGCTGGGCCTCGCCCCCTTCCTGGGGGACGGGGTGATGTTTCTCTGCCCCCAAGGGCCGGTGAAGCTGCCGGTGGGCGGCGGTCAATTCGGCTACGGCTGGTTTCCCCTCAACCCCCAGGCACCGGTGAATCCGGTGGAATTCGCCCAGGGCAGCGTCGCTTTGCGCACCTTCGTCGACCAGGCGGTGGAGCGCTACCCCGTCGACCCCGAGAAGCTCTTCCTGCTGGGTTTCAGCCAGGGAGGCCTGATGGGCTTCGATCTGGCCCTGCGCCAGCCCCAACGCTTCCAAGGCCTGGCGGCGCTGGCCAGCTGGTTTCCCGACGAGCTGGCCACGGCCCTGCGGCCCCATCGCGAGGAGAACCCTCCCACGGACCTACCGGTGCTGGTGATCCACGGCAAGCAGGACCCGACCATCGCCGTCGAGGCCGCCCGGGAGAGCCGCCAGCGGCTGGAAGACTTCGGTGTCGACCTCACCTACCGCGAGTTCGACATGGGCCACGAGCTGCGGCCGCCGGCAGTGGAGCTGTTGCGGGATTGGCTGCGCCAGCGGCTCTAGGCTCTAGGAGCTCACCACCACTTTCCCTCGCCCCGCAACCTTTCCATCCCCCACGGCGTTAGAATTGTAGATAGGGAGGCCGGGAACAGCTTGTCCGCGGATCGGCCGCGGAGGGTTTCCGCCGGCCTCATGAACTGGAGGCCATCATGCGTAGATTGACTTTGCTTCTGGCCCTGTTGCTCGCCTTTCCGGTGGTGAGCTACGCCCAGACCGATTCCATCGACCTCACCGTCTTCGCCGGCTACCGTAGCGGCGGAGACTTCATCGCCGATCCCGACCTCTTCGATCGCTTCGTGGACGAGTTCGAAGTCGACGACGCCGAAGTCTACGGCCTGGCCTTGGGTTTCCCCATCAGCCGGAGCTTCGCCGTCGAGCTGCTCTATAGCCGCCAGGACACCGAGCTCTCCTTCGACGATGGATTCTTCGTCGATCCGATCTTCCTGAGCGATATCGAGGTCAGCTACTTCCACGCCGGCATGCGCTGGCAGTGGGCGCCGGGACAGGTCCAGCCCTATGTCGCCGCCGGCCTCGGCGTCGCTCGGCTGAGTCCCGACGATCGGCTGCTGGACACCGAGCACCGCTTCTCCGGAAACCTCGGCGTGGGGGTGCGCATCATGCCCACGGAGCACATCGGGCTGCGGCTCGAGGGCCGGGGCTATTTCACCGACCTGTCGGACTACGACGACCGGCGCTGCTGCCGCGACGACTACGACAACGGCGACCTCTACCAGGTGGAGGCCACCGCCGGCATCGTCTTCGCGTTCTGAGCCACCGCCGTTGAACGATCCCGCCCCGCCCGCCGGAGGCCTGCTCCACGTGGTCGGGGCGGCGATCCTGCATCGCCGCCGCTGCCTGGTGGCCCAGCGTTCCGAATCCATGCCCGAACCCCTGCGCTGGGAGTTTCCCGGCGGCAAAGTGGAAGCCGGAGAAACTCC
>JAXHTF010000332.1 GCA_034211275.1 Acidobacteriota bacterium | reverse complement strand
CTACGCTGAACAACGAGCTTCCCCCTCTACCGGGTGGTCGGGAGGGTGGGCTGGGAGAGGGGGATCGAGGGGGTGAGGGCTCCGGCATCCCGGCCGATCAACAAGTGGGTCCCCCTTGAGGAACTCGCTGGGCAACAAGGACCGTCGGCGGTGGACCGTCGGGAGTCGGGTCCTGCGGGTGGCCCGGCAGCCCAGGCCATCCTCGGATCCCGCTCCCTCCTCACGGCCGCTGGCTCGGCGGGACCGCTGGGGAGGGGCCGAGCGTTGGTGGAGTCGAATTTTGGGCTGGAGAACCGGGGATCCACGAGCCGATCAACAAGTGGGTCCCCCCTGCGCCCCCCCTACTCCGCAGCCTCCTCCGGCACCAAAATCACCGGCACTTCCGCCTCCCGGGCCAGCTGGTTGAGCTGCGGGAGCTCCTCGTTCCAGATCGTCTCCAGTGCGGCCAGGTGCTCCTTGATGGCGGCGGTGAGCTCGTCGCGGACCTCTAGCATCGAGGCCGTGGGAGCGTTGTCGCCGAAGGAGGCTAGGCGCAGGAGGTTGGAGAGCTTGTCGTTGAGGCGGATGGGGTAGTTGAGGGGATCTTGGGGGCTCTGATTCTTCGTCTGATAGAGCGCCTTCTCGTGGGTGTCCAGGTGCTCCAACACCTCGTCCACGGCGGCGGTGAGCTCCTTCGGCGCGGTCACCGAGCTCTTCTCGAGGCGTTGCTCCAGGCCTTTCAGCTGCTCCCGCACCGTGCGTACCTTGCCGATGGCCTGGTGGGTGCGGGTGAGCTGGTCGCGCACCGAGATCAGGAAATCGAATTGCGCCTGCCGGTCCTCGGGGCTCGCCGAGCTGCGGGGGTCGGCGAGGACCTCGAAGGGAGCCTCGGCGCTCCAGTCGCCGACCTCCAGCCGCGCCGTGTAGGTGCCGGGGACGGCCCGGGGGCCTTGCAGGTTGCGATTCCACAGCACCAGGCCGGGGAAGGACTCGGCGCCGGGGTAGCGCAGATCCCATACGAAGTGGTTAGCTCCTTCCTCCAGCTCTAGCTCCGCGAGCTCGGTAGCCCCGGGATCCGGGCGCTCGTCGGCGCCCTGCCCCGGCTGCCCTTTGGGTGGAGCCGGAGTGAAGGTGCGGACGACGGTGCCGTCGGCCTCCAGGATTTGCATCCGCACCGCCGGGGAGGAATCCTCCGCCTTCAGATCCTCCTCCTCGCCGCTCGCTTCCGTGGCTTCTGACGAGGTGCCCTCCGAGGAAGGCAACTCCGGTACCTCCGGCAGATAGAAGTGGATCACCGCCCCCGCCGGCGGGTTGGTGCCATTGGGGCCGGGGTCTTCAGCTTGGCCACCGGGCAGGCGATAGGCCGGGCGGGGGGTGAAGAGGTGGGCCGGAGCGCCGCCGTCGACGGCCTGCCGGGCTTCCGCCAGCTGGTGTAGGGGCGTCAGGTCGTCGAGGATCCAATAGCCTCGGCCCTGGGTGGCGGCGATGAGGTCCTGCTCCTTCACCGCCAGATCGGTGACCGGGGCCAGGGGCAGCTCCAGCTGCAGACTCTGCCAGCTGCCGCCGTCATCGAAGCTGACATAGACGCCGTTCTCCGTGCCGGCGTAGAGCAGCCCCGGGCGGTACGGGTCGGCCCGCACCACCCGGGTGAAGTGGTGGCGGGGGATGCCGGCGTCGATGCGCTGCCAGGTAGCGCCGTAGTCGAGGGTGCGGAAGAGGTAGGGCTCGAAGTCGTCCAGCTTGTAGCGGGTGCCGGCGAGGTAGAGACCGCCGGGCTCCGTGGGGTGGGCCTCGATGCTGTTGATCTGAGTCCACTCCGGCAGGCCCGGGGGGGTGACTTCCTGCCAGCTCTCGCCGTCGTTGCGGGAGACGTGTACCAGGCCGTCGTCGGAGCCCGCCCATAGCACTCCCGGTTCGTGGGGTGATTCGAGGGCGGCGAAGATGGTGGCGTAGTACTCGACGCTGGTGTTGTCCTTGGTGATGGGGCCGCCGGAGGGGCCCTGCTTGCTCTTGTCGTCGCGGGTCAGATCTGCGCTCAGCTGCTCCCAGGTCTCGCCCCCGTCGCGGCTGCGGAAGAGGACGTTGGCGGCGGCGTAGAGTGTGTCCGCATCGTGGGGGGAGAAGAAGAGGGGGAAGTTCCACTGGAAGCGGTATTTGAGCTCCGCCGCTCCCCAGCCCATGGGATCGTCGGGCCATACGTTGACCAGCCGGCGCTCGCCGGTACGGTGATTCACGCGCATCAGAAAGCCGCCGTAGGAACCGCCGTAGACTACGTCCGGATCGTCCGGCTTGGCGACGATGTGGCCGCTCTCGCCGCCGGCGGTGGGTTCCCAATCCCGCGGGCCGATGAAGCCGCGGTCGGCGGAGCGGGAGCGGATGCGCACCGCCGAGTTGTCCTGCTGCCCCCCCAGCAGTCGGTAGGGGAAGTCGTTGTCCACCGACACCCGGTACATCTGGGCGGTGGGTTGGTTGGCCTGGGTGGACCAATGCTCGCCGCCGTCGTAGCTGACGTTGGCGCCGCCGTCGTTGGCTTCCACCATGCGGCGGGGATCCTCCGGCGCGATCCACAGGTCGTGGTTGTCGCCGTGGGGCGTGGGGATCTGGCTGAAGGTGCGGCCGCCGTCCTGGGAGCGGTGGAAGCGCACGTTGACCACGTACACCGCCTCCTCGTCACCGGGGTCGGCGTAGATGCGGGTGTAATACCAGGCCCGCTGGCGCAGATCCCGCTGCTGGTTGGTGCGGGTCCAGGTCTCGCCACCGTCTCGGGAGCGGAAGACGCCGCCCTCGTCGGCCTCGACGATGGCGTAGAGGTTCTCCGGATTGGTGGGGGAGACGGTGATGCCGATGATCCCCACCGGCCCCACGGGCAGGCCCTCGTTGGCGGTGAGCTCCTGCCAGCTGTCCCCGCCGTCGGTGCTCTTCCACAGCCCCGAGCCCTCACCGCCGCTCTCCAGGCTCCAGGGCGTGCGGCGCACGCGCCAGAAGCTGGCGTAGAGGATGCGCGGGTTGGTGGGATCCATGGCCAGGTCCACGGCGCCGGCGTCGGGGTTGACGAAGAGGATGCGCTCCCAGGTCGTGCCGCCGTCTTTGGAACGGTAGACGCCGCGCTCCTCGTTGGGGCCGTAGAGGTGCCCCAGCACCGC
>JAXHTF010000331.1 GCA_034211275.1 Acidobacteriota bacterium | reverse complement strand
GCAGCGCGGTAGAGGTCCGGCAGCGTGTCGCGGTAGACGGCGCCGGGGAAATGCACCCGTCGGGGCCACGGCGCCGCGGCTCGCTGAAACTCTTCCAGCCGATCCCCCGCGCCGGCTAGCACCAGATGGAGGTCCGGATTGTCGGCGAGCAGCTCCTCCAGCTCCGGCATCAGCACCTGATAGCCCTTCTTGGTGGCCATGCGCCCCACCGTCAGTCCCAGAGGAGCATCCTCCGGAATCCCCAGCTGCTGGCGCCACAGGCCGCGTCGCTCTCGATCGGGGGAGAAGAGCTCGACGTCGACGCCGTAGGGGATGACCCGGGAACGCGCTTCCGGGAACCCCGCGGGTCGCACCCCCAAAGCCCGCACCCGATCCACCAACTCCGGTGAGCAGCCGGTGAGCACCCGGGCGCGCGCCAGAGCCTGGCCCACCAGCCCTCGAAAGATGGCCTTTTCCGCCATGAAGACGTCGCTGCCGTGCAGCCCCACCGCCAGGGGCACTCGATGGGGCAGCGATCGCGAGCCCGCCAGAGGTGCCGCTACCAGAGCGTTGGGCACCACCCAATGGGCGTGGAGCAGATCGAATCGATCTCCCCCCGGCGGCTTCGCCAGCAGCCGGCGCACCGCCCTCCGAGCCGCCAGCAGATAGAGGGGCGCTACCGCCAGAGCGCCGAGGCGGGCACTCTCGTCCTTCGCCAGGCTGCGGCTGTAGCCCAGGACCTCGAACCGCTCCGGTGCATAGCGGAAGGTGCGCACGGTGACGCCGTCGTCGTCCCACCCGTCGGCCACCTCCCGAGCGTGAGGCGCCAGCACCGTCACCCGGTCGCCGCCGCGCACCAATCCCCGCGCCAGATCCCGGATGAAAGGACCGGCGGTATCCCCGGCGAAGCGCGGGTAAGTCTGGGTGAGGAAGAGGAGTTGCAACGGTGGTGAGGAAGGCGCTGGAGGCTAGTCGAGGCGCTCTTTGATCGAGTAGCTATCCGAGCGGCGGAAATTCTTGAAGGTGATCATCTCCCCCAGCAACCCAGTGGTGAGAACCTGGATGCCGATGAGCATGAGAAGCATCCCCAGCTGCAGCAGCGGCCGGTCACTCAGCGACTCACCGCCGATCCAAAGCACCAGCAGGTAGAGATTGATGAGGAAGCCGAGACCGAGAAAGAACAGCCCGATGACCCCGAAGAGATGCAGCGGCCGGCGGGTGTACTTGGTGATGAAGAGGACCGTGATCAGGTCCAAGAGCCCCTTGTACAGCCGGTCCCAGCCATATTTGCTCACCCCGTGGCGCCGCGGATGGTGCTGCACCTCGATCTCACCGATCTTGAAGCCCCGGCGGCTGGCCAGCACCGGAATATAACGGTGCAGCTCGCCATAGACCGCGATCTGCTCCAGCACCTCCCGGCGATAGGCCTTGAAGCCGCAGTTGAAGTCGTGCAGATCCACCTGCGCCAAGGTGCGGGTGACCCGGTTGAAGAGCTTGGACGGCCAGCGTTTGGAGATGGGATCCTGACGCCGCCGCTTCCAGCCCGAGACCAGATCCAGGTCGTTCTCTTCCAGGTGGGTCAGGAAACGGGGGATCTCCGCCGGGTCGTCCTGGAGGTCGCCATCCATGGTGATGATGAAGCGCCCCCGGCAGTGATCGAAGCCGGCGGAGAGGGCCGCCGCCTTGCCGAAGTTGCGCCGCAGCCGCACCAGCTTGACTCGCGAATCCTTTTCCCGAGCCGCCCGCACCCGCGCTGGCGTACCGTCGTCGGAGCCGTCGTCGACGAAGACCACCTCGCAGGAGCGGCCGATGCCGTCGAAGCAGTCGAGCACCTGCTGCGCCAGCTTCTCCACCGTCTCCGCCTCGTTGAGCACCGGCACCAGGACACTCACCTCCGGTGCGGCGAGCTCCCTTTCCTGGATCTCTCCTGGGCCGGCCGCAGGCTCGGGCCGAGAAGAGGAGGTCGATTGGGCTTGGGGCATGGTGTTCACCACGGGAAGTCTACCAGTGTCGTTGCAACGAGAGGCACCAACAACGAGTCGTCTCGTGTCCTGTCTTGAAAGGAGCGAGGACTCCGAGGCGCCCGGCGCAGGCAGGAGCTGCAGCGGAGAAACGCGCGGCACTGTTTGAGCGCCAGCGAGTTTCCCGCGCGCCGATGCAGCTCCCTCGCCTGCGTCGGAACAGTGCGCCGAGGCCCCCGAGCGATTTCAAGACAGGGCATGAGACGACCTCATGAGTGCCTGCGCGCTGCACCTGCCCACACCTTATCCAAGAGCCAAGATCTCTTCCGCCGCCTGCTTGCCACTGCGCATGGAATGATCCATGTTGAAGTATTGCCACTCGCCGAAGCGGCCGGCGGTCCAGATGCCCTGCTCCCGCAGCCAGTCGCGGATGATCCCGACGTTGCGCCCGTGCTGCAGATCGTAGATCACGTAGGCGGGCAGAATGCGCTCGGTGTGCACCAGGTCGATCTCGTCGTCCGGATGCAGGATCTTCGCCGCCCGTAGCGCCTCCAGGGTCTTCTCCACCGCGCTCTCCTCGTCCAGGGGCCGGTGCTCCGAAAACGCCACCTCGGTGGCGATGGAGCTGCACCCCTCCGGCACCGTGTCGGGACTGAAGGTGCCGGGGAAGGACAGGCGGTGGAAGGGGAAGACGTCCTCGTAGAAATAGACCCAATGCTTGTCCGAGATATTCGGCCGCTTGACCCCGACATTGACGCAGTAGATCCCCTGGTAGGACAGCGAGTTAGCGGCCCGCTCCACCTCCGGCGGCAGGCCGGTGACGAAGCGCGGCAGGAAGCAGAGGGGGAAGGTCATCACCGCCCGCTCGAAGGGCACCACCTCTCCATCGGCGAAGACCACCTGCCGCTGGGGCAGCTCGATGCGCTCCACGGTGCGTTCGAGATGGAGGTTGTGGAGCCGCTCCCCCAGCGCCTTGGGCAGGGGCTCGATACCGCCGTAGCGGGGATACCAGAAATGCGAGGTGGCCCCCACCTGATCCACTTCCGAGGTCAGCGCCCCGGCGATGATGCGCTCGACGTTGGGAGTGGGTACCCGGCGGCCGATCCAGTTGAAATCCATGGTAGAGGGCTCGACGGTCCAGATCTTGCGCGCATAGGGCATCATCAAATGCTCGGCGATGCCCTCGCCGAAGAAGCCGCGCATCCACTCCTCG
>JAXHTF010000330.1 GCA_034211275.1 Acidobacteriota bacterium | reverse complement strand
CCAACGCTCCGCCCGCCTCATCCTCCACGACCCCGCCGACAAAATCGGCCCCCACGAGGACGAAGCCCAATCCGACGAGCCCCCCGAGCCGGCGGAGAGCTCGAATCGGGAGGCTTCGGGGAAGTAGAGCTCGCCCTCGGGCCCTGCGCTTCCCCTCGTTCCCGCGTGAAAGTGCGAGCATACGTCCTCTATTAGTGACGCGGAGGGCGAAGCGTCTGCGTCCTAACGCAAACTGCAATGCTGTCTTGCTAAAATCTCTGCGGAGGAGAATATGCCGATCCTGAAGCGCGCCCTCGCAGCAGCCCTCCTCGTCGCACTGCCCCTCGCCGCACCGCCTGCGCAAAGCCAAGACGACGTCGAGGAGTACCACTACACCTACGACGCGGCCGACAACCTCCTGTCCCGCACCGCCGTCCGCGACGGCGTGGCCACCGAGCAGGCTCTGCCCCTCGACGGCTCGGGCCGCAACCGACCGGCGTCCGTCGGTGATGTGCCCCTGGCGTGGGACGCCAACGGCAACCTGACGCGCAAGGGCGACCTCCACTTCGCCTACGACTTCCGCAACCGGCTCACGGAAGTTCGGGACGCCCAGGGAGCAGTCCTGGCGAGCTATACCTACGACGCCTTCAACCGGCGGGTCGAGCAGCGCATAGGGACAGACGTTGTGCAAACCGCCTGGTCCGGCCAGCGCGCCATCGAGACCTCGGTCAACGGCATGCTCCGAACTCGGCGCACCTACGGTGCGGGGCTGGATGAGGTCGTCCGCATCGAGCACGACGCCGACGGGGACGGCGTGCTGGAGCAGCGCTACACGCCGATCTACGACAGCTCCGGGAACCTTGCGGTAGTCACGGGCACGGACGGCAAGCCCATCGAGCGCTATTCCTTTTCACCGTATGGCGAAAGGAAGATCTACGTCGACCTCACGCCTCCCCGAGTCGAACAGGTGCGGGTGGTCCAAGGTGAGCTCTGGCTGGAGATCTCAGACCTGGTAAGCAGCCAAGCTCTCACGACCGCGCTTGAGAATGGAGCTGCTCGCTTGGAGGCGGCGCCGGAGACCATCTCCCTGTCGCTGGATACGACCGTTCTCCATGGCCAGCGGCACCGGGTGGAGCTTCAGCTCTCCTCTCCCCCAGCAACCGGTACTTCGGTCACGCTTCATGTGGAACCCGATGCGATTCTCGACAGCTTCCACAACAAGCTCGCGGAGGCACTCGTCGTTCCGTTCACTTGGCCACCCGAAGATGCCGTCATTCTCGATACCGGCACCCCGGAGGTCTATGAGGTCGCGTACCGGGACGCGGTCCTTGAAGTCGAGTTCACCGAGGAGATCGATCTCTCCACTGCAACTCCGTCGATCCAGATTGCCGGGTATGTCACGTCGTGGACGAAGAGTGAGGATGGCTATCGGCTCACCGCTGGTGCTCCAGCTCCAGACGGTACGCATGACCTCTCCATCACAGAATCACTCACCGACCTTTCCGGAACAGCGCTGGCCGAGCCGTTCTACCTCCAACTCCACGTTTACCCCTCAACGCCGGTCTGGGTTGCCTATCGAGCAGAAGATGAGCGGTTGGCCCCTGAGAGCACGATCGCCAATGAATTCGGCTTCCACGGCTTGCCCGAAGATCCGGTGACCGGCTTCGTCTACGCGCGCAACCGCTACTACGACCCCGAGCTCGGCCGTTTCATCACGGCGGACCCACTGGGTTACGTCGACGGTCCGAACCCCTACATCTATGCGATGAACTCGCCGGTGACGCACTCGGACCCGTTGGGGCTGTTGTGCCCTTCGTGCACGGCGCTGAAGGTCCATGGGTTGCGCGCTTTCGACCCCGGCCCGGAGCCCCACCTGATGCCCCGCCTACGGGCGACCCTGGACCGAGCCAGCATGGCGACGATCGAGGGAGGTTGGGACGAGTTCGGGGTGATGATCGAGCTGAGCCGAAACCTGGTGCCGGAGACGGATACCCAGCTGTCCTTCGAGGTGGGGTTGGCCATCGGCACGGCGGGCATGGCGGAATGGGCCGCTCCGGCGCTGCGCAAGGTTCCTCTTCCCCGGTGGCTGACTCAGCCTCTGGGCCGCTCCGTGCAGAAAGCGCCGGAAGTCCCGTGGGCGCCGCACTGGGATGAGGCGGTGGGTCGGGTCCAGGCGAAGCGAGTAGAGTTGGGGGGTAGAGATGCCCTTGCGATGGCGGAGGTGCCGAGGGCGGCATCGGCTGGCGCTCGCCGTTTTGTTGATGGCGATCTATTCGAGGCGGCAATACGTTCTGATGCAGGAACGGTGAGGGTTCTTGCTGAGACCTCTGTCTCGGGGCGGAGACTGACCCTCAACGATCTCGTCGTATACGCAGACGACGGGACCATCGTGAATCAGATTGGAGCTAGGCAGTTCCTGACACTGCGCTCGCAAGTCGCTCGTGAGGCTGCAGAGGCTGGATTCGACACACTTCGCATCACGGGAGTGCGCGTACAAACGAGTTCTTCGGCAAGTCCGGGCGCGACGATAGACCGGGTGATCGACCTCTCGAGATTCAAATGACCGACCTCGTCCATCTGGTCGACCTTGCATCAAGGAAGCGTCGAGAGGGCTGCTCCTTGGAAGAGGTTCTTGCTTCACTGCGCTCAGCAGGAGCAACAATGGTCGATTCCTTGAAAGTAGTTCGGGAGGTCGAAGGAGTCCGCCTTGGTCAAGCTAAGGAAATCGTCGATAGCAGCGCCACATGGGCGGATATGCGTGAGTCGAACGAGAGACTTCGATCCCTCGTTGTGAAAGCTCTTGAGAAGAGCGAAGATCTTGACTGAGCCATTGTCAACACTCGGGAACTGACCCACCCCAACACTCGGATCGTGCCTCCCTTGGGTTCCCGCAAGCGTAGGTGGGTCAGAGGAAGCTTGCTGAAAGGGTCAAAACCCGATAGTTGCCGACACCTGCCACCCTACCCGCCGCACCCTGAAGGGCCAGTCGCCGGAGCCCTTCGTCTACAAAGACAAAAGCTCCATGGCCACCCTCGGCCGCAAATCCGCGGTGGCCGTCCTCGGCAAGCTCCGCCTTTCCGGCTTTCTCGCCTGGCTCTCCTGGTTGCTGGTCCACATCTTCTTCCTCATCGGCTTCCGCAACCGCTTCGTCGTCCTCTTCGAATGGACCCGCGCCTACCTC